>CAZOBQ010000027.1:0-22534 GCA_964578155.1 uncultured Lentisphaeria bacterium | reverse complement strand
GGTATGGATGAGTTATCTGATGAGGATAAGAACACGGTGAACCGTGCCCGTCGTATGCAGAAATTCTTCTCACAGCCCTTCTTTGTTGCTGAAGCTTTTACTGGAACTGAAGGTAAATATGTTTCTCTGGAGGATTCAATCACTGCTTTTGAAGCAATTCTGGCTGGTGATATGGATAAGTATCCTGAGAATGCCTTTATGTATAAAGGTAACATCGATGAAGTTATCGCTGCTGCAAAGGGAATGGGATAAACCAACATGTCTGCACAATTCCATCTAGAGATCATCACACCCACTCAAGTATATGACTTGGGTGATGTGGATTATGTCCGCGCTTCTGGCGTTGACGGTTCTTTTGGTGTGATGGCTGGTCATACTGATTCCATCATGGCTTTGGCTTTAGGCGAGATCAAGGTCGTAAAGGGCTCAGAAGAGTCTATTTATGCCGCTACCCAGGGTTTTGCTGAAATAACTAAGGGGAGTGTTCAACTGCTAGTTGAGACAGCTGAGCCAAAAGCTGGTATTGATCAAGCTCGAGCTCAAGAGGCTTATGATCGAGCCAAGCAACTTCTTAGTAAAAAACAAGATAAGACCATTGACGAAGCACGAGCTGAAATTGCCCTAAAAAGAGCAATTAACCGTCTAAAGGTTTCTGGGAAATAAGGAGTAGGACGCCGAGGTGTCACACTGAGCCTGTCGAAGTGCTCAATGTCCGATTTTATAAATGCCTCGGTTTTTCCGAGGCATTTTTGTCTGGGCTTAGTTTCTCCGATCAACTGAAACGGAGTGGGACATTCTTAATAAACTGGATTAGATTCATCCGCCTTCGCAGAAGACTCCGAATTTACATGGGGAGAAATGGGTGATGCTTCGGCGCGATGATGGCATTGTTGATTGGCGGATGACCGCGGAGAAGCCCATTTGGGTGAAGACGGGTCATTGTTGTGGACCTTGGGTCCACTTGTAGGGCTTCAGGTGATGAATTTTGCGAAATAATGAACAGGACATCTCTTTCATGAAACAGATACAAGATCTACACGTTCGAGGTTTAAAGGCACTCCCAACTCCAAAGGGATTAAAAGAACAGATTCCAATGGATGAGACTGCCCGACAAACTGTGGTAGAGGCCCGTCAAACAATAACTGATATTCTCGCCGGGAAAGATAAGCGCCTCTTAGTGATAGTTGGACCTTGTTCGATTCATGATCCTGTGGCAGCCCTGGAATACGCAGACCGTTTGAATTCACTTCGAACCAAGTATGAAGATAGAATTTTTATCGTTATGCGTGTCTATTTCGAAAAACCCCGAACGACTGTAGGGTGGAAGGGTATGATCTACGATCCGAACCTTGATGGTAGCTACCTGCTTCATGAAGGCTTAAAACGTGGTCGGAAACTTATGGTGCAAATCAATGCCAAAGGATTACCGGCTGGTACAGAATTTCTTGACCCCATTATACCTCAGTATATCGATGACCTTGTATGTTGGTCGGCCATAGGAGCAAGAACAACGGAAAGCCAAACCCACCGACAGATGGCCTCGGGACTCTCCATGCCTGTTGGTTATAAGAACAGTACGACAGGTAGCCTACAGGTAGCTTTGGATGCCATGCTCAGCGCACGTCACCCACATCACTTCATTGGTGTGGATCAAAACGGGCAGGTAGCTGATGTGGCAACTACTGGGAATAAATTAGGTCATGTCATCTTACGTGGTGGGGAAGCACGGCCAAACTATGAACCAGACTGTATTCGGGAAACGAAAGAGCGGATGGAGCAAAATGATTTGAACCCTGCTATTATGGTTGATTGCTCCCATGCAAATTCTGGCAAACAGTTTGAGCGTCAGGAAATAGTCTGGAAAGACATCATCGCTCAACGTGCAGCCGGAAATCAGTCATTAATAGGGATGATGCTGGAAAGTAATATTCACGAAGGAAATCAAAAAATTCCAATTAACCTTGCTGATCTTGCCTATGGTGTGTCTATCACTGATGCCTGTGTTAGCTTTGAAACGACTGAACGATTACTACAACATGCGTGGGAAAAACTAGCATAGTATATATGATATAGGGAATAAGGGGATATGTTTGTTTCAGGCGGTTAAAAAATTACTCATTATCAAGCCTTGGTACATTGCTCTGTACGCAACCATATTAACGATTATCCTCGGGTACAGTTTTATAGAATACCAATCTCGCTATAAGGATCTCCTACAACTCATCCAGGACCAGGCTGCTATGACGGCAGGTGTTATTGCTCAAAGTGGCAGTGGTCAGGCCTATCTCACGAATGAGCTAAAACAATCTTACATAGACCGTGCTATCGATGTTCTGAGTATCCTGAATAAAGTTGATGCTGCAAAGGATTTGGGAAGTAGTAGGCTTAATGCCCTGCTTGAAGACGACAATATTTACGAAATTATCATCTACAATAGCAAAGGTAAGGTCGAGCATACCCTTACAAGTCAGTCTGTACAGAAGATGGCTAATAATTATGCAGAAGGCAGCTGGATATTTCAGAACATCCAGCCAATCATTATTGGAGCAAGTAATCTGGTGATCTCAGGAGTTGATCAAGAACCTGTACTTGAAGAACCAAGAATGAGGGATAATTCACGTTTCTTAGTTGCCGTGCCTAGGGATCGAGGAGGTGCCATCGCATGTCTACTCACGACTGGGGCAGAAGAAGATTTTAATTATTTGACCAATATGGAAATTGGTTTAGAGGACTTGCTCTATGTCAAGGGCTTACAGTATCTCCAGATATCTATTGATAATGGAGAATCATATTATGTTTCCAAAGATAGCATTGTTGTTGACCATACTTGGACACGCAAACTATTAGGTGATATCCTTTATTCTGTGAGTAAAGACGATATACATTTGCTGGAAGTGGTACGCCCCGTCTTTTTTAGTTCAAGCTTTGGTGAGGTAAGGATTGGCCTGTTAGACGATACTTTGAGCAACTTGAGGACTCAGATAATATTCCAGCTACTTATCCGGACCTTACTCCTAACAATGTTGGCGTTTGTTATTATGATCTTCCTCATATCACGCCAGAACGCAACATTATTGGAGCAGGAGAAAGATCGTATTGAGAAAGAAGTTTATCGATTAGAGACATTAAATCGTGTCAATGAGAAACAGGTAGCCATGGGAGAGTTGGCCGCCGGAGTTGCCCATGAAATCAGAAATCCACTGAATGCTATCGGAATTGTTGCCCAAAGACTACAGCGAGAGTTTGCCCCAGATGTGGATGCAGATGATTATCAGGTTCTCACGGGTACCATGGTAACTGAGATCGGAAGAATCAACAATACGCTAAAAGAGTTTTTAGAATATACCAGACCAACCCCTTTGAGATTTGCAAAAGTAAATTTACAGGATCTTTTTAATAAGATCCAGGATCTATACCAGTCCCAAGCACATGAAAATCAGGTCCAATTGAAACTCCAAGACTCAAATCTCACTATTGAGGGAGATATTGAATATTTACAGCAAGCCCTGGCGAACTTGATAAAAAATGCCATTGAAGCTTGTGTTGAGGGGGATGAAGTTAGTGTCTCGGCTCAACAGGAGAAGGAGATGTTGCTTCTGTTGGTTAAGGATACAGGTGAGGGCATTAAGCCAGAAAACCTGAACAGAATATTTGATCTCTATTATTCCAATAAAGCAATGGGAACAGGTGTGGGCTTGGCATTAACCCATAAGATCATAGCCGACCACCAAGGGACCATTGAAGTCCAGAGTGAAGTTGGTGTGGGAACAACGTTTATAATTAATCTACCGGTGAACCAATGACAAAGATACTTATCGTTGATGATGAACAATTACAGCGAGAAACCTTGGCAGGATTTCTAAAAAAGATCGGATATGATGTAGCTACGGCAGACTCTGCTCAAACGGCGCTAGCATACATGCATTTAAATTCAGTAGATGTTGTTCTTTCTGATTATAAAATGCCTTATATGACAGGGGCAGATCTTCTCCAGGAAGTGAAATCAAGACACCCAGGGGTGATTTTGGTGCTGATAACAGCGTTTGGCACTGTAGATATAGCAGTAGATGCTATGAAAGCCGGCGCCTGGGATTTTCTAAGTAAACCACTCGACCTTACTCAACTCGAGCTTTTGCTCAAGGGAATTGTGGAGCATCTTCAAGAAAGACAAAACCAGGAGAAGAAAGTTCCGGCTACACCTCCAAGCGAATTCAACGATTTCATTGCTGAAGACCCGACCATGCTGAAGATATTGGAGCAGTCATTACGGGTTGCAGGTAGTCAGGCGACCATACTCATCACTGGCGAAACTGGTGTTGGTAAAGAAGTCCTCGCAGATTACATCCACAAGCGCTCACCGAGAGGGACACACACCATGGTGGCAGTCAATTGTGCTGCGCTACCCAGCCATCTCATAGAGAGTGAACTCTTCGGACATGATAAAGGTGCCTTTACAGGCGCTACTGCTGCCCGTGTAGGACGATTTGAGGATGCGCATGAAGGAACTTTATTCCTGGATGAGATTGGTGATCTTCCTTTAGAGATGCAGACCAAACTTTTGCGGTTTTTACAAAGTGGGGAGTTTCAGAGGATTGGGCAGAATAAAATAATAAAATCGGATGTCCGCATACTTGCAGCAACTAATGTAAATCTAGAGCATGCTGTTGAAATTGGCGAATTTCGTGAAGATCTTTATTATCGTTTAAACGTGATTAACCTCCATATCCCGCCTCTACGTGAGCGGCGAGCTGATATCTTGGTACTAGCATATTTTTTCCTTAGCAAATTCACTGAGAGAGAAAATCGACCTGATTTAAAATTTTCAAAAGAAGCCTTAGAACATATGGAAGTATATCATTTCCCTGGGAATGTTCGTGAATTAGCAAATATGGTGGAGAGAGCAGTCCTCCTTTGTACAGGTGAGGAGATCTTGTCCATCGATCTGGCAACTCAGTCTATCAAGGGTAGCCAAAATAGCAGCGGTAATCTTAAGGATTCAGTCGTTAATATGGAGGCTGACCTCATCACAAAAACGCTTGAAGATGCCGAAGGAAACCAAAGTGAGTGTGCCAGACGACTTGGAATAAGCGAAAGAGTTCTCAGATACAAATTGCAGAAGTATCAACTTAAATAAGCCACGCATATATATTCCACGATGAGTAAATTTACTCTGTAGTCATCCTGAACGAATGTGAAGGATCCCCAAATGGCTGTAACAGACTACCCCTAAAGTGAGATTCTTCTCTCGTTTCACTCACTCAGAAAGACCATCCATGTGGACTCCGTGATTAGTCATCCAGGAGCACTTCGACTTCGCTCAGCACAGGCTCCGCGAAGGATCTCCAAATAACTATGGGCTAATTTCTCGACAATATCGTCGAGCTTCACACGAATTGTCGACTATTTCAATTTTATTCATTCATATATCTTTCATCTGATAGTACTATATAAGCAATAGAATCAGTATGTTATGTATTGCTTAGTGTTCCTCCTCAAATATTGGCATAGCAATTGGACTAAAGGGAGTAGCTTTTAACAATAACAGGACAAATAACAAGGAGGTCCAAAATGAAAAAGCAACTCTTAACAGCAATAATGATGATTTCAGCACTTAGCGTATTTGCACTAGCGAGCCCAGTCTACGCACAGGCCGGTGAATGGGGAAATGGACCTGGTGAGTTTATCGATGAAAATGGTGACGGTTTTAATGACCTAGCTCCAGATGCAGATGGCGATGGCATTCCCAATTCTCAAGATGAAGACTTCGTACGACCAGAAGATGGTAGTGGCGCAGGATTTGGTGCAAAAAATGGAAGTGGACCTGCGGATGGTACCGGAAGTAGAAAAGGACCTATGGAAGGTAGAGGGAATGGCAATCGCGGGGTAGCTCCTGGTGATGGCACTGGTGAATGTATAAACCCTGAGTTTGCTTCTCCTGCACGTACCGTAGTGAACTCTCGTTGGTAAATAAAGATTTTTCTCCTGGGAGGGGGGCTTTCCTCCTCCTGCTTGATAGAACGGAGCGAAAAGTGAACAGAGAATTAAGAAGAATCGAATTAGCAAACCAGCTTAACGTATGTTGTCAAACACCTGACATGGCGACCGAATTGGAACTATATTTGAGCATCATGGAACGCGTCTATTTAAAGCAAAGGCAACTTGGCAAGATGGTAACCCTGGATTCTCTTTCACATAATTTTCAACTATCTAAAGAAGTGCATAGGGTATGAATTTAAAGAACTTTCGAAATCGCGCCTTGATAATGAGTATGCTGACTATGTCCGTGACATACTCATTCGCTGAGGGACTTTACTATGACCTGAGTAGCACTGCTGGGACAGCTGACTACTTATTGGGTAGTAGACTGGTAGAAAATGCATCTTACTCAAGTTCGGCTTTAAGCATTAGCAATATTCTCTCAGATAATTCCAGAGCCTACTTAGACATATCCTTTAACAAGATTATCCCTTTTGAAGAATATTCATCAAGTACAGGTGAGCTTGGTCTTCAGCTGAGATACCTTGAAATAAAAGACAATCAGATGTTCGCCGGAATATATGGTTTCCTGAACACATACCATGATACTTACAGTTATTATAATAGCTCAGGATTTGGGATGTACGGAAAATGGAAACACTATTTCAAAGCAACTCAATTGATAACAATGGGCTATGATCTTAATTTTAAAAAATTCGAAGAAGTTGCAGAAGCATCGAATTCAGAACATGAGATCTACGCAATCTATAATCAAACATTTCGGTCAAAAACATCGATCAAATTAGAATCAGGATTGGCTCTTCAAGATTTCTGGGAACAGACAAGTGTTGCTGGTAGAGGTCGGTTTATTACTAGCACTGAAATCAGTGATATCCCCAGTAATATGCTCGTTACCAATGAATTGCGAATCAGCCAATCACTTGGATCAAAACTTGGGCTCACTATGTGGCTTGGTGCCCAATCACTTTTAAATGATATTGCTGATTCATCAAGCTTGCAAGATGGACTAGACAATCCCTTTACAGATCGTTTTCGTTGGGAGGGTCCATCAGCATCAACCAGAGTTCTTTATAGATTGAATGAGAAAAACAGTTTTAAGTTTGTTCATTCATACAGTGAGAAGTCATATCTTGATGTTCCTGTTTACGAATTTGATTTCCAAACTATGGATTATAGTTTAATAAATGACGAATTTGTCAAACTTGGATATGACCGCGAAGATAAAAGAAACAGTATTCAGTTAAACTGGACCAGAAGCTGGGTACCTCGCTATGACTCCTGGCTTACAAATCTTGATCTGGGCTTGGGGCTTGGACTTGTGTGGAATGAGTCCAATGATGCTCTCTATGACTATGAGAGTATGAGTTATAATATAAGTTTAAGTTTTAATAATTAAAGAAAGGCAATAAGATGAACTATAAAACATTAATACTGCTTGTTCTAAGTGTATCACTTGCAGTGGCCCAGGGACGCAGGGGCGGTGGTGAGATGATGACCTGGGATGAAAATCTCAATCTAACCACAGAACAGATGCAGCAGATTACAGAAATTCGTGAAGCAATGCAACCGGCCATGAGGGAAATCAGGCAAAACCTACGTTCATTAGAGATTGAGTTAAGAGATTTAACTCGAAGTGGTGATGCTGATGCAGTAAGAGTTGCTGAATTGGAAGCTTCAATTTCGGAATATCAAACATCTATTGAAACGATCATGTCAGGTCATCAAGATCAGATCCGAAATCTATTAACACCTGACCAGCAGTTAATCTTCGACCAACGTGAATTTGGTCCTAGAGAAGATCGTGGTAGTCGCAATAGCCGTGGAGGCATGCGAGGCGGAGACCAAAGTGGTGACCGTCGTGGTCAAGGTAGAGGTGGCTCCCGCTGGTAATAATCCTAAAACGTTGTTGACCTGAGAGGAGTCTCCTCTCAACAAAAGTGCCCCGGAATTATTCTGGGGCATTGTCTTAATAACAGATGAGGAAGTAAGTTAAAAGTCAGGGAGTCGCGATACGCTTTGTCCAATCAGCACTGATGGCTCCAAACACACCATACCCACCTTCAACACCATAGGCGCTTCCAATTCCTCCTGGCCCTACGAAAATATTTGAGATAAAATCTCCGCCTTCATCCGAGGCTAAGAAATATTTGTAATAATTCTCATCCAGATAACGCAATCGAATATCCAGGGATGCTGACTCAGTAGTCGGTGGTTCCTCTATATATTCATAACACCATGATTGAAATGTTGAATTCCAGGTAGTATCCCCAGCTTGTACAAGTCCAGATTGTTCCATCCCACAAATACGTGAGTCCCAGTAAGTCCCGATCGATCCAGTTGCAATAGTGGCGGTATATTCACCTTTATCAATCCAGGAGATTTGGAATAAATTCTTGATAGAAAGCGTATCATCCAAAGCACTTTCATTGATCTCAGGAATTGGCGGCGTGGTAAGCGATCCAGATAATTCCAAACCGTCTGGTGTTGTTATATGTAAATCATAGTTTGTATTTGGCTGGGGGGAAAAACTCTGGTCTGTATTTAAATAGATAGCTGGATCACTAAAGATGTCAATGGACCCAAAATATTCTTCTGAAGGAGAGTTACCAGAAGGACTCCGCTTAAACACATATTCTTGAGTCTCATCGGAGATAGTGACGGTGGCATCTTTTACAACATAGAGTGACTCATATATGGGAAATCCATAAATATCTTCACCAACAATCACTTCATCAGGTCCGGCAGTGTCAAGTGTTTTATGGACCACGACAAAACTTTCAAGAGAGTCATCCAGACTGATGAGACCAAAGACATTCAGCTGTTCTTCATTATCAGTATCAATGGATTCCCAACCCCAGTTTCCACAGGAAATAAATATGAAAAGTAAAAGTGGGACAAACATAATAATTATGGGATGTTTTAAACCTGGGCATTTCGACAAGCTCAATGTCCGGTATCCTCGGAGGCTGAGGCTCTCGAAGCCTTGTTTCCCCAGTGCAGAAAAGAGATTTTTTATTTTAAAACTCATATTTCACTCCAAAGGTTGGAAAAAATGGAAACATGGGAAACCCTAATCTCTGGACACCTTTGTTAACAGACTGACCAGTCTCATAATCATAGTCACTACGATTTTGATAGATATAGCTAAATATATTTAAATGATTAGTTACGTTTAAAATTTGGAAATACCATTCTTTGGTTCCATAACGCCAGGGCTTGCGTTTCTTTAAACTAACATCCAACCGGAAATAGTCAGGGTATCTTTCGGCATTCCTTTCACCGTAGAGGAAACTCTGGAAAAGTCCCCACTCACTGTAATTAAGAGATTGGCCATACTCTTGATAATCCTCTGCTCTACCCTGGACTGCTGTGTATGGATTTCCACTGGAATAGGTGACGGCAGTACTAAAGTGGAGACCGTTTGTCAACGCCCAATCAGCCACGACGTTTAAAGTATGTGTCCTATCATATTTTGGGAAATACCAATCTTGTTGCTCATATTTTCGCTTTGTGATGGCATAGGTGTAACCGGCCCATCCACGGACTTTGCCAGATAATTTCTTGACCAGGATTTCCAGACCATCGGCATAAGCATCAGTATCCCAAAATTCGTTGAATGGATCTATCCTTAGATTACCGTCATCATCGATAGCGAATAACTCAGTTGGCTTAAGCGTGAGGAGATTATCGAATGACTTGTGGTAGGTCTCAATCCTCATCAAAATATCTGAATCCGTTAAATACTCAAGTCCAACAATATAGTGATCAGAGCGGGGAGCCATACGATCCTCAGGAATACCAAACCAGATATCCAAGAAACGGAGGTTCTCTTCCGGTGGGTTTGCAGTGGTTAAAAATTGATGATAACGCCCAAAGGAGCCTTTTAAAGATAATTTATCTGAGAGAAAATATTTGAGTCCTAACCTTGGCTCAAAATAGGTTGTATCATGTAGAGAGAAATCTACTGCACGTAGTCCCGTTTGCAGCGATAATAGCGGACTCAATTGCCATTGATCCTGAATATAGACCGCAGACTCATTCGGTTGGGTATCCATCCACATAATAGTATCCCGAAAATACTCTGGAGCTTGATTGTTATAGGCTTCTGAAAAATTGATGATCATTCCAAGATTGAAATGGACTTGTTTAAACTGAAATCCTCCCAACACTTTGTGGCTTTCACTTGGTAACCAGGTGAGAGAAGATTCAAAACTATTGTCATTGATACGATCAAATAGATCAAAGTTGAAGGAGGATAGTGTCCGACTTGTGTCTTCGCTACTTCTATAATAATTATCGAATTCAGAATCGATGTTTACTTCAAACCGAAAGCGACTATTGGCAATGAAAGTCTTTGCGATCAATTGGGGTGTGAGAATCCATCGCCAGGTCAGACTATTTGTGAAATTGCCCCATCGCCAATCAAATATCCCGCTGTCAGTACTTTCATAGTAATAGTCATTTGGATTGTCCCGGTCTTCGTACCAATCATCAGAGGAGCTGTTCGAGGAATAGCCAATATCCAGAACATCATCGCCGTAGAATGAACTCCAGGTCAGTCGATGATCACTTCCAATATCCAGATTTATCTTACCCTGGAAATCATAAAAATAGTATGGCATGATTTTTTCGGGTGCATTTTTCCGGTCCTCTTCACTCATGCCCGGTTTTACCAAATACTTCCAGCCAGTATTTACGATAGCATCAAAATAGGTCCTTCGACCTGCCACCATCCACGATCCTTTCACCAGGTCTGAATCACCGGTGGGTAGAGGTCCCTCAACCAAGAGCTTACTAGAGATCAATGATATGTTTGCACTCCCAGTTATCTCTTCAGTATTTCCCTCACGATTGACGATATTGAGGATTGATCCTAAACGACCCCCGTACTGTGCAGGAAACCCGCCAGCATGAAATTCAGCCTCTTTAATGGCGTCCGTATTGAAAGTTGAGAAAACTCCGCCAAGATGCATGGGGTTATACACGGTGATTCCATCAAGCATAATGAGATTTTGTTCTGGGGTCGATCCTCTCACATACAGCGCAGAAGAGAAATCATTGAGTGATTGAACTCCAGGAAGCATCTGCAAAGCTCGAAAAACATCTGCTTCAACGAAAGAGGGCGCTACCTCGATAGCTCGTCTATCCAGTGTAACAGTACTGGTAGAAACCAGTTCTTTAAATTTTTCACGCTCTGCACTGACAACGATTGATTGTCCCTCGATAATTGTCGGCTCCAAGCGAATATCTAACCTAAGGTTAAGATCTACAGGGAACTGCACGACCTGACTATGCTTTGAGTAGCCAATGATTGAGATAAGGATAGAGTGGGAGCCTGTAGGAAGATTGCTGACAACAAAATAACCATCAATATTAGAAACCCCTCCACGATTTAAATCTGGGAAGATGATATTGGCATAGGGTAGTGGCTCACCAGTTTGATTATCCCGAATATATCCATGTACACTCTGGTCACCGTAGGCGACATTGGTGGCCAAAAGCAACAACATCATTGGGATTATAATCCGATTCAATTTCATGCCAGCAAATTGAATACTCCCCAGCGGTTTTCATACAGGAAATATCATACTCCCGGACTCTCAGATTAATTATATCATTCTTATATGCATAATATCAAAATGATGTAATATCCACACGATATCTCAGTACATATAGAGTTATAAATATATATAAATATTAGGGATATATTTTTTGGCATAAGCATTGAAGGAAATTGATGCATGAGAATGGTAATGACACCCTCAACTGATGGCTTTGAGTCCTTCAAGCTAGAATATTATTCGGCACAATCACAAATTTTGGGATGACTATGAAAACTCTAATCTTGTTTCTTTCCGCATGTTCAATTCTATTGGCTTATGATGAGTCCTTTGATCCAAATAATTATAAAGATCGGGAAATTAGGGCAGAACGAATTGATGAACCCTTAAAAGTGGATGGAAAACTGGAGGAGAATTTGTATTCAGGTGCCAGTGCCTCAGATTTCATCCAGTTTGAACCCTATAATGGAGCCAAAGCTTCACAAAAGACTGATCTGTGGATCGGCTATGATGATGAGGCAATTTATGTGGGAGCACGCATGTGGGATTCCCAACCTGATTCCATTGTTGGGAGAGTGGGTCGTCGGGATGCTTTTCTAAATGCAGATATATTCGAAGTAATTATCGATTCATATCATGATAAAAGAACGGGTTTTTCTTTTCAGATCAATCCATCTGGCTCCATCAGAGACGAAGTGTATTTCAATGATTCATGGACCGATGATTCATGGGATGGTATCTGGGAAGGAAAAACACAGATTGATGATAAAGGATGGACAGCAGAGATGCGGATCCCCTATTCTCAATTGAGATTCACTGACAAGGAAGAATATACCTGGGGTATTCTTCCAACTCGATATATACAAAGGGCTGGGGAATGGGATTATTTTTGTTTTTTTCCCCAACAATGAGAGTGGGGCTATGAGCCGTAGCGCTGACTTGACCAATATTCGAGATATTCACCCTCCCAAAAGAAGGGAATACCTGCCCTACGTCACGAGCAGCCATGCCAATTTGCCCTCCCTAGAGAGCAATGCTTTTATTGAAGGGTCGGAAACGGAGTTTGATATTGGTGCAGATCTGAAATTTGGGATTGGTGCAAATCTTACAGTTGACGCGACTATTAACCCTGATTTTGGACAGGTAGAGGCAGATCCATCGTCTATTAATTTATCGGATAATGAGACCTATTATTCTGAGAAAAGACCTTTTTTCCTTGAAGGTCGCAGCATCTTTAATTTTGGGAATAGTGGTCCTACCAATAATTGGAATATTAATTATTCGACACCCCAATTCTTTTATAGTCGCAGAATTGGAAGACCGCCTCAGGGAAGGGTCTATATAGATGGAGATTCATTGGACCAACCCGATGCCGCAAGAATCCTTGGTGCCGCTAAAATTAGTGGAAAGATTGGTGACGACTGGTCTGTGGGAGGTTTAACAGCTCTGACCAATCGAGAATATGCTCGCTACTATGACAACGGGAAAATCGTAGATGAGCAAGTAGAACCCTTTACGTCCTATAATCTCATCCGTGCTCAAAAGGAAATTGAGGATGGTCGGTATGGCCTTGGCTTTATGGGGACCCTGACAAACCGCTTTATGAACGGGATTGACCTGCTTGGAGATCTCGATGAAGCACATTCCTCCTCTAACTCGCTATCTGAACGGGGAGTGGGACTTGGAGTTGATGGCTGGGCATTTCTCGGCAAGGATCGAGACTGGGCTTTCGGAGGCTGGGGTGGATTCACAAATGTAAGTGGATCTGAATCACGAATATTTTCGCTGCAGCATAATTCAAGTCACTATTTTCAAAGACCTGACGCCGAACATGTTGAGTTGGATTCTAACGCAACCTCCTTAAGAGGACATGCAGGTCGTCTCAGTCTCAACAAAGAAAATGGCAATGTCATGTTTAATGCAGCTCTGGGATGGATATCACCTGGTTTTGAATCCAACGACCTCGGAATTACACGCTCCACAGACATAATCAATAAACATATCGGTGTAGGCTATCGATGGACAGAAAGAGGTGAATATATAAGATCTGCACGAGCTGATGTGATCTATGCCACCAATCATGATTTTGATATGGTTAAAACAGCTGATGTCATGTTCGGAATGGGGTATATAAGCTTCGTCAATTTTTGGAGTGTTAGCGTTGATGGTGGCTATTCCGGAGAAGTATTGAATGACAGGGCGCTGCGAGGCGGACCAAGGGTAATTGAAGTACCGGAATTATTTTTTAGTGCGGGAATGAGCTCTGATCATCGCAAAGACCTCTCTATGCATACATCGGTTTCCTTTGGATCAGAAAGTGATGGAGGAAATAATTCGGGTCTGTCTGTTGAATTAAATGCTAAATTGGGTAGTCGCTTAAACCTCTCATTTGGCCCCAACATGTACAGAACTACAGACATGAATCAATACATTAGACGAGTTAGTGATGATGCAAATACGGAAATGTACGGAAACCGTTATGTATTTTCAAAGATAGAGTACACCGAGGTGGGTGCCGACATTCGAATTGATTACCCGATCACACCAAGATTTACCCTTCAGGGCTATTTCCAGCCCTTTATAGGTATCGGTGATTACTCAGGTTTTAAAGAATACTCCAAACCCGAGTCGGATGAATTTCTAGTGTATGGTGAGGATGGCTCTAGCATTAATGAACAAGTTGATGAGAACGGCTACAAGTATTATACGATTGATCCTACAGGAGGAGATGCTGCTGACGCCTTCACTCTGTATGACCCTGATTTTAATGAGAAGTCCTTAGTAGGAACTCTGGTCTTGCGATGGGAATTCTCTCCCGGTTCATCACTCTTTTTCGTCTGGACCCATAATGGATACAATGGTGAAAATCCCGCTAAATTTGACCTGTCAAGGGACTTATCCGACCTGTTTGCTTCTGATGCGGATGATGTATTTGCTCTGAAGCTATCGTATTGGTTTAGTCAGTAGTAGACATGTATTCCGATCGATATGAAAGGTGATTTTGGTCAAAAAATTATAATTCTGATTTTTCCTTTTTTATCTACTCAATTTGAGGTGCATATTATTGCAACCTGTAAATTGAGGGATCATGTCATCCATTGCTGAGAGATTGAGAGAGTTTAGGACTGCCATTGGCATGACCCAGAGGGAAGTAGCCGAACTGTGTGGCCTGGGGAAACGGACGATAATCTACTGGGAAATGGGTGATCGTGAGATCAAGTGTTCCAAACTTATCCCGCTGGTTCATGAATATGACCTGGATTTCAATTGGCTGATTATGGGCTATGGAAATATGTTCATCGACGCAAATATAAGTGATATTGCTAACTCAGACTCTTTCGGAGAGCAGACAGACTAACTTTCCTGAAACCTCACTTTTTCTAATAAAATTATTCAACAGCCCAGCCCTAAAGAACTGACTTATTTGGGTGTTCCATTGCTATCAGTTATTGATGTACCCTGATCATGGCTTACATTGGGCTGGTACTAATTTAACGGAGCAAATATGCAACTGAAACGAACTGTAACTTGTGGACAATTAAACAAAGAAAATATAAATCAGGAAGTCATTCTGAACGGTTGGATCGCTAAAAACCGTGATCACGGTGGCGTCATATTTCTTGATCTACGCGATCGATATGGAAAGACACAAGTAACTTTCAATCCTGAACTGAATGCAGAGATGGCGGCTCATGCCAAGCGTCTGGGAATGGAAGATGTAATCGCAGTTAAGGGTACAGTTCAGGCTCGCCCAGATGGTAATATTAACGCAAATATGCCAACCGGTGAGATCGAAGTCATTGTCTCCGAGTTAGAGGTGCTAAATGAGTCCGAACCCCTACCCTTTCTCGTATCGGATCGTGAAACGGGTAGTGAAGAGCTGCGTTTAGAATACCGCTATTTGGAGCTTCGGACCAAGGAAATGCAGAGATTTATGACGGTACGTTCGAAAACTTACCAAAGTGCTCGTCGACTTCTTAATGAAGAGGGCTTTATGGAGTTTGAGACTCCTATTCTCATGAAATCCACACCAGAGGGTGCCAGAGATTATCTGGTCCCCAGCCGTATTCATAAGGGAAAATTTTACGCCCTGCCACAATCTCCTCAGACCTATAAACAATTGCTCATGATCGCAGGTTTCGACAAATATTTTCAAATTGTGAAATGCTTTAGAGATGAAGATTTGCGGGCAGATAGACAACCCGAATTTACCCAGGTAGATATTGAGATGTCTTTTGCCGATCAGGAAGATATCATTGGACTGGCTACGAGAGTAACCCGGGGCATCTTCAAGGAAATCCTTGACCACGACCTGCCTGAGATATTTCCCACCATGGATTATAAGACCGCATTGGAAACCTATGGCAGTGATAAACCGGATCTTCGATTTGATATGCCACTGATTGAATTTGCGGATTATGCTCAGAGAACAGATTTTGGGGTTTTTAAAGATAACCTTGCTGCAGGAGGACGTGTGAAAGCGCTGATTCTGAAGAATGCTGCAGATAAGATTTCGCGCAAAGTATCTGATGGTTTGACTGAGTGGCTGAAAACCTATTATGGAGTGAAGGGACTAGCATTCATCAAGGTTGATCAAAGTGCTTTTGTAGCCGGGATCAGTAAATTCTTCCCAGAGGAGCTCCAAGCTGAAATCATCAAGGCGCACGATCTTGAACAGAATGATACCATGTTTTTTGTCTCTGATACAGAAGCTAAGACTTTGCAAGCTCTGGGTGCATTGCGACTGGAATTGGCAAAACGTGAGGACATGATCAAAGAAGGTGATATAAAACCACTCTTTGTTCTCAATTTCCCCCTATTAGACTGGGATGAGGATAGTCAGAGATTTATTGCCATGCACCACCCATTTACTTCACCAAACCCAGAAGATGTTGATTTAATGCAATCCGACCCAGCCAAGGTTCGTGCTCGTGCCTATGACCTGGTGATTAACGGTGCTGAGGTTGCCGGTGGATCCATAAGAATCCATACCAGAGAGATGCAGAGTCGTATGTTTGAGCTCATCGGAATGGATGAGGAGGAAGCTAATGCTCGTTTTGGATTTCTGCTTAAAGCCTTTAAATATGGTGCACCACCTCACGGCGGAATTGCCTTTGGCTTTGATCGACTGATCATGATTCTTACCGGGACTGAAAATATACGAGATGTGATCGCCTTTCCAAAAACCACATCAGCCTCATCATTGATGGATGAAGCGCCTTCGTTCGTGGATGTAGATCAGCTCAAGGAATTGCATATTAAATTGATTGAATAATTGATTTTAGTTCGTCATACTAAGCCCATCGAAGTACGCTGGAATCTTTTTAGAGCCGACTCCTTCGACATGCTCAGGAACCAGATGAAGAATCTCACTTTGCTTGCAGTCGTCTACCCAATAGCCTGGAGATCCTTCGGTCTTCGACCTCTAGGATGACTAGACCAGGATATTTGTGTAACGATCATTCTAATTTATTTGATAGATTAAAAGCAAGAGTATGGTAAACGGTATTAGGGGATATATCACAAATGAAAAAGATAATCTACTGTCTAATATTAACTAGCATTCTAACTTCTACACCCCTCAATGCCCAATATTGGCAGCAATTTGTTGAGTATGAAATGGATATCATTCTAGATACCGAGAATCATACATTGACTGCCACGTCAGACCTCCTTTATGTAAATCATTCTCCTGATACTCTGAATCAGGTCCTCATGCATCTTTATCACAATGCCTTTAATGAGGGAACTATCGCTCATCAGGTTTGGTCTGCGACTGGAGTAACTTTTGGAGAAAAGAAGGAGTGGACTGGAATAACGATAAACGAAGCTGTAACAGACACAATCCCCATGACATTTGTAATTCGAGACGATACAATTCTGGATATCACGCTCGATCATGGGCTTATTCCCGGAGACACACTGCGTTTTTCCCTAGATTGGACATCAAATATTCATCCACATCTAGATCGCTCGGGTTATGAGGGTCAGCAATATGATTTTGCTCAATGGTACCCCAAATTTATAGTCTATGATGAAAATGGGTGGCACGATGACCCCTTTGGTGATTGGGGTGAATTCTATGGAGAGTTTGGGAATTTTACAGTCCACCTAGATGTTCCAGCCACGCAGGTTGTAGGAGCCACAGGTGTCGTGTTAGAAGGCGATCCCGGTTGGTCTGAGGTTACAGTAGACACATCAGTAGTCTGGGATAAATGGGTAGAGGGATTCAAGGAAACTCGAGAAGCCTATTTAGCTGAGTTAGATAGTACCTCTCGCCGTGAAGTATCCTTTCTTGCTAAAAATGTCCATGATTTTGCCTGGCTCTGCTCACCTGATTTTGTTTATGAACACGGCAGCTGGAATGGGGTAGATGTTCATTCCCTCTTTACGGTAAAAGTTGGTAAGGCATGGACAAAAGATGTGGTAGAACATGGTGTTTCTGCAATTCGTTGGTTATCAGAAAAGTTTGGTCCTTATCCATGGCCTCAAATGACCATCACCAAAGCCATATTAGGTGGTGGGATGGAGTACCCCATGCTAATTATGGATGCTTCTGACAGTGAAAGTCTGATCGTGCATGAGATTGGCCATAACTGGTTTTATGGTCTTTTTGGCAATGATGAATTAGACGACGCCTGGATGGATGAGGGGTTTACTAGTTTTCAAACTGATTGGTATCTGGAACACTATTATCCTAACAACGGATATGCTATTACCCGTAAGAGTATCACACCGTTTGAGTCTGAAAAACTACCCAGGCAATTATTTATAGAGACAGAGTTGAAATCCACAATACGTTACATGACTTCTCCTCTTAATGAACCTATCGCACGTCACAGTCAAGATTTTGTCAATACGGGCTCATACAGAACCAATGTTTATGATAAAGCGTCCATGATGCTACAAACCTTAAAAGGGTATTTGGGGGAGGAGCGCTTTCTGGCAGGAATGACCCTTTACTACGATCGCTGGGCATTGAAACATGTCAATGAAGATCGATTTATTAAAGCCATGGAAGACGCAACGGGTGAGGAACTGGATTGGTTCTTTGATCAATGGCTACATACAACAAAGTATATTGATTATGCACTTCAAGGTTGGAAAGTAGCTAAGTCTAACACAGGTCAATATACAACTACGATCCGAGTAGAGAATAAAGGCGGACTATTTCTACCCATCCCAGCAACTGTTTTCGGGAAAGATGGAGAGACTGCCACAGCAAAGCTAAAAGAGTTTCGGTATCGACCTGATGGAGTGATTGAGGTTGAATCAGATTTTGAGCCTATTAGTGTCTATTTAGATGCGGAAAACAAATTCCTTGATGTGGATCGGCGTAATAATAGTTCAAAGCGAAACTCTTCCTGGCGATACAATTACAAAGGCTGGAATCAGTATCCCGCTGATGGTAATCTTTACCTGTGGAAACCACAATTCGGCTTTAATGATCATGATGGACTTGGTTTAGGTCTGAGAGTGGATCGTGTGTATCGTAATCCGGGAAATTTTGTTGCTTTGGAGTTTGATTACAACGTCCTATCTCAAGAACCTGATTATGCAGTGTCTTTTAGCCATAAAAACCTCGGGCTTCCATTTGAAGCAACCTGGCTTGGTGACCTTGGAAGCTGGCATTCAATGAAGTTTGCTTCACTTGAATATGAGCTTCTCTGGGCAAAGCGGTTTTGGCGAAACCCCATCCACTATTTAACCATTAGAACTGAGTATACTGATGCGGGCAATACTTCAGTAACACGGATACCAGATCAGGATAGTTTTACCCAAATGAGTCTCCAGTACGAACTCCAACATAAATTGTTTGGTGGGGACTATGGCATGAGTGCCATGATTTCTTTTTCTCCAGGAGCCCTTGGAAATTATGGTAGCGATTTCAGTCAATTTTCAATCATGGATAATTGGACAAAATATTTCAGTCGATTTGTATTTAACAATAGAAGTAATTTCATGAGTAATAGTCAGCAGACACCTGACTTGGTGAAGACCAGAGTTGCTAGAAGAGATCTGAGAAATACTTACCTGGATAGGACAGCAAGTAGCCTGCAGCATATAAGTGGTTTCGATATCGTAGGACCACATCTATACCTTGCTGGTGGAGCCAGGTCAAGAGCCTACACGGATTCACTTGATAGATTGGTGAGTTATGCTTGGTCCAACAATATGGATATTCTGTTGCGTTACAAAAAATTAGATGCAAATGGTGTGAGTTTCAGTACCTTTTTTGATCTGGGACAAACATCGGCAGATGCTGAAACCTGGACCTGGATCGGTGATATTGGTCTCGGGCTACAATATAGCCCACAGTGGGAAAGAACGAATTGGCTGACCACTCTACTGAGACCTGTAAGTATTAAATTTGAGATGCCACTCGCTCGAATTGAGCAAGAGAAATGGGTCAGCACTCAAGGAAAAAACCTGTGGATATTCAGCATCTCGAACTAAGTGGTGAGGTCTATCACAATCCTTCAAATTGTGATAGCAATAGATACCATTTATCTATATTTGTAATTATAATTGATAGCTGGGAATATTGAACGCCGATTGGTAAGACCGAATTGAATTTGAGGAAACTGTGATAAGTTTACGAACGATAGTCCTGATTGGTATTTCAGTCTCTTTTATGGCCTGTACTGCATCAAAGGTAGTACGAGATGACTCAGCGGAGGCTGGTGTTATTGAACACAATTTAGCAGATGCTGATAGCTTTTGGGACCTAAGAGCAGATACAAGCTTTGCCTATCGGTCATTGCTGGCATATCAAGATCTTGCAGAAAAAGATACGCTATCCATTGTATTGTGGTCAAAACTATCACGAGCATATTATTATTGTGGTCAATTCATGACAGGACATCAGCTTGAGAAAGACAGTCTGTTTATGAAGGGTTACGAAGCCAGTCAAAACATACTTGCTAAGGATACGGAATACTATAACCTGCTGTTCTCAACTGGGGACGAACATATGGCTGTCAGAGGTCTAGACGCCCAATACCTGGATATTTTATACTGGGGAATGGCTAACTACGGCAGATGGTTGGAGACAAAGGGTGAGCTCGTGAGGCTGGGTCAACGCGATTTAATTTGGACCAGACTCGAACATATCCATGATTTGGATTCAAACTATTACAATGGGGCATATTATCGTTTTAAAGGTGCTCTCATGACGCTTGATCCAGGATCAATAAGTGATACACTTGCAATCAAGACTACCTTCGAAACTGCCATTGCTGCCGCCCCTGATTATTTAGGAAATTATACTTTCATGGCCCTGTATTACTGTCCATTGGTAAATGATAAGGATCTTTTCTATCGTCTTTTGACCACAGTAATTACCATGAATAATACTGAAAATTTACCCTACTATCCTGAGAATCTGTTAGAGAAAAGACGGGCTGAACAGCTTATGATAAACGCAGAAAAGGGGCACTGGTTTTAGCTATAGTTGGAATGGGGGAGTTTCCATGTCTGACAAGACGCGTTTAAGTTTTCCTTCATCAATAGTATAGATATCATCATTTTCTTTAACACGTGCAATGCTCAGATAGGCTTCTGATTTAAAATACTGTCGCAATTGTTTATTGATGGGAATGATCTGCTTCCGAGGTTCCCACTGGAATGGCTCTCCCGTTTTTCGATTAACAATGGATCCTGTGGCACTTGCCCATGCTATCATAGAGAGACGATAACGTTTCCAAAGATCATGAGCGATCTGTGTAACCTGAGCTTGGACAAAGGGGCTTAGGAAAATAAAGCGTTTTCCAAATAACAAACCGGTATGGTAATACTCAGGTACATTTAGGATGCCATCAACCTTTAAATGGCGTCCCATGATAGTGAAGAGTGCCAATAATTCATCACCCAGACCCAAACCGGGATGAGTTTGACCAGGCAATGGTGGTCGCCTACTACTAAAATCTTTTTTTGGGTTCTGCAGGAGGAGCCATTCTACCATAAGTACTCTAAGAGGTAGTGAATAGAGTGATTCAGAATCGACTTCCTTTGGGGTTAAGTGTTGATATCGCGCCACAAACTCCATAACGATGTGGTCTCTGTCATGTTTGCCGTTAAAAATTATTAGTTTATGACGATATGGATCTATTGTATCAATGTGAACATCTAGATCTCGTAATCCAAGATGATGCCCTTTCCGAATCAGACCAAATCTATTCATCATGAGCTTGATTCCATCTTCGGAATATTTCCCAAGGAAGAGAGCTGTGGTATTTGACTCACTCATAAATAGGTCATCCCACCCTAGATCTTCCTGACTGAAGTCGGTGGAAATCTCCAGCGGAGAGAGGCTCTTGGCAATACGACGATATTTCTGAAAAAGTCGAGTCATGATTTTTTACTAGAAACTATATGTTAATCCTAAGTTCATGTTAGAGAAGTCCTCTAATTCCTTAAAGCGGTTTCCCTCTTCCTCACCACCGATAAAATAGCCAAGAGTCGCATCAAGAGACAAGCCTTCCATCACTGCATAAGAACTACCTAAGCTGGTCATATATCCAGTTTCTGCCAGGTTGATCATGAGCATCCCACTTAACTCCAGACTATTGTCAAGAAGAGTAGCCATAGATGAAAGCATGACTACTTGATCAGAGATCATGGCAAAGGGAGTACCCATCCCGGCTGAAAAGGGTTGAGGTGCTTGAGGCAGCTGGCTAGCTAACAAAGCTCTATATGGATCTAGACTGTGCAAGCTTGTATCTTGAACCATTCCTAGCAGCATATTAAGATTAGCGTCTTTAACCAATGTGGAGTTCAGCGATTGAGTATTATTGCTTATCAATTGACCCATGAGTTGAACGGTGTTTGCGAATGCATATTCAATCTGGAATACAGATTGAATATATTCTGCATCATAGCTGAATTTTGACATCGAGTGATCAATCTCTGGTGTTTTGGTTCGAAAATACGCAAACTCACCCCGAAATGTCCAATTTCCAGGAAAAAGAACCACA
>CAZOBQ010000026.1:0-22717 GCA_964578155.1 uncultured Lentisphaeria bacterium | reverse complement strand
AAAACGGTGGCTAACTGATCTCCCTTTTGTAACACATCTACTGCTCGAATGAAATCTTCTCTGGCAGCAGGTTGCTGCAAACGATCGTGGGTCAAGGATTTGTGACCCTTGATGGCATATTGGAGTGGATGTTGCAGAAAAGTCTCCATTTGCTGCTCTTGGGGCATACGGTAGTAGCTAAAATTGAGCTCGCAAAAGCTGAAGTTTTGAGCATAGAACTCCAGCCATTTCTCCTTGGAAAGTTCAGGTGGATAAAAGTTACCAATCCAGTCAGGATATGAAAAACCCGAGGTGCCAACCATGATTGAACTCTTTTTAACGGTCGTCATTTCTCTGATATATCCCCTCAGAAGCTCTATTTGATCATACAGGGTAATATCGTTATGAAAAGAGAGCTCACCACTGAAAAATATGGAATCCAGAATGTTGGATACCATCCACAGATAAATTGTTATGGGTGATGCACCCGTGCGGTTCCCGTGATGTCCCTCACAATCCGGGACTAAATAATCACCCTAAGCTGGTCTTTTTTGCACTAAAGATAGTTTGCATTACTGCCTGTATTTATTATTGTTATAAGCTACTATTTCAGTTTTTATTTTGGCAATACCCGAAAGACAAATAAGGAAAGCCCCTGTATATAAGTAAATTATTCTATAGGAAATAATGGTCGCAGGTTAGATTCTGTGGCAATACGATGGGTTTTTCTTTGGGAAGAACCCTATTTATTTTAATAGAATATCCTGTATTTTCAGGATTTAAGTAGGTAAAGACAAATTTAAATGCCGAGGACCAGATGATTCTAAAATCGACAAAACGCAACCTTATAATTTTATCAACAATGCTGGCAGTATTCAGCCTGTCTAGCTGTGATTTATTGGAAGAACCGCAGATTCCAACCTGGACCAATTCCATTGAATTTCCACTGATTTCTACCAGTGTGAATTTAGATGTACTAAGGGATAAGGATAACATCCGCACCCAACTTTACGAAAATGGTGACTCTATTTTCGCTTACGCTGATACCACGGTCATGGACACGCAAGCCGTTACTGACCAGCTCACTTTCGAGGACATTAATAAGGCTTTTTCACAGTCAGTTGACGATGTGAACGTGGCCGGATCTTCAATTATCCAAGCCACAGGATTTGATCCTGTGGGAGTCGATCCAATCCAAGAAAATGTAAACTCTGTCTTGGGTCCAATTGAACTATCAGATATTCCAGAAGATTCAACTGATCCCGTATTACTAAATGAAGTAGTCAGTGATGTGAATAGTATTCCAGATGGGCAGAAAGCCGTGATTGATAGTACTGGACTGGATCCCGTTGAAAAACCTTTCACATTCAGTGATTTTCAATCTGCATCTTTCTCAGGCGGTGTTTTAGATATTACTATAAACAACAACATGGTAATTGCCCTGGGAAATCCCATTAACATAGTACTTAAAGATGGGGCTACACCGATCGTTGGCGCTACAGTTGTGTGGGACACCCCTATTGCCAGCGGAACAAGTTCAACAAAGCCTCTAAATCTTACCGGCTTAACACTACCTAGCAATATCATCGTTGAAGTAACCGGTTCTTCAATCGGTTCCAACGGTGATTCAATCATAGTGGATGCTGCTGCCAAGACCTCTAGCTTCGACATCGTTATTGCAGGTAGAAATTTACAGGTAAGTGAAGCCACAGCGAAAGTCCCCTCACAAACAATTGATGAGCTAGGTAGTATTACACTAGCAGCATCCGAAAATAAAGTCCAAGAGGCTCTCATTTCAGAAGGTACTCTAGCCATAACAGTAGACAATCAGATGGCAGTTGCCTCAAAACTGGTTCTAACAATCGCATCCTTGCAAGATGCCAATGGAGATGCATTTATCGACTCTGTTGATCTACCCGGCGGAACTTTAACACCTGCTACATTTCCCATAGCTGGATATTACATGGTTATGGATTTAGCGACTCAAGTTGTTGAATACTCTTATCAGGTGAGAACGATTGACACTGGTGACAATTATGTAACATTGAATGAGACTGATCAAATTGATGTGACCATCTCACTCTATGGAACGACCGTATCAGATCAGATTATGTTTTCTGAGATTACCGGAGAAATTGAGTCCCAGCTAGTCAATAATGATGGAGATATTGAGATTTCTTCTGACTCAAAAATACTTAGTGCAACAATCAGCTCTGGTTCTATTGACATTTCAATAGATAATCAAATTAACAAACCTGACTTTGCCGGATTACCGACACTCATACTGACTATTCCTGAAATTTTAGATGGTCCGGGAGGTTCAGCCTTAATCCGTACAAAATTATTGGAACCTGGAATTAATCTTATTCCAATCGATTTAAGTGACCATTATTTGACTTTTCCTGATACCAGCATACAGATTCTGACCTACACTACAGAAGTAAGTACACCTACAGGTCAACTCGGCAAGTATGGTCTAACTGATTCTATCATTACCAATATTGACGTTGGTGAATTGAATTTCTCTTCGGTAACGGGATATTTTACTCAAGATGCTATGGTCGATTCTAACCAGATCGTGATAGACAACGAAACAAAACTGACCAAGGCCATCCTGGAAACCGGTGATCTTATGCTTACTATGGAAAACAGGATCGGTGTATTAGCAAATGTAGAATTCCAGATCGATGAGTTTAAGCGTAAAACGGATGGTCAATCCCTACAGATGACTCTGCCTTTGAGTGCTGCCACTACCCCGCAGATTACAACAATTGACTTATCTGACTACAATCTTGAGTTCGCAACAGCCAATCCTGGTGAAGATCAGGCTATTAATTATGTGTCTAAGGTCGCCCTTCCTGCAGATCAACAAATGACCCTGAGTTTTGGTGACTCTATCAACATCAATGTCGATATTACAAATTTGGAAATGGCCAGTGTTGCCGGTATTATTGCGCTTGATACTTTAGTTATTGAACCTGATACAGTCTCCATTGAGATGCCCGAAGAAGTTGCGGATCTCCTTTTTGAACAGGTCACTATTGATATTGAGTTTAACAATATGTTTGATGTTCCAATTGAACTTACTTTAGATCTCTTCGGTAGAGATTCACTGGGTAACGATACTGCTACACCGATTCATATAGTGCAAGACCTGGCTGCAAACGATTTTGTCCGGATTGATGCTGCTGATCTGATTAATAGTAAACCAGATTTTATCATTTCCAGTGGTCAAGCCCTCATTGGTGGTGGTGTGCTAGAAAGCCAGATTGCAAAGGGTCAGGAAATGACCCCAGTTATGTATATCAATGTTCCCCTTTCACTGATTATTGATGATCCACCATTTATTGATATCGATGTAACCAGTCAAGATGTGCTGTTCCCAGAAGATGAACCATATAGTCTTGACGAACTCACTCTTACCACAACAGTTATCAATCAATTTGAATTTGGTGCTACCGTGGTTGTCCTAGCCAGCGATGATAGCCTGACTTTTGATAGTCTCACAATTGCAGCAGGATTAGCTAAAGTACCTGACACGCTTCTAACATTTGAACTTAGCCCTAAAGAGAATGCTGATCTTATGTTAGATGCTATACCGCGGACGACCATCCTGTCCAGCGATAAGTTTGCCTTATTTGAACAAGATATTTTTATTAAACCAGAGATTCAGTTGTTAGGTAACACGGATGGTACTCCATCACGTTTCTTTACTACTGATTCACTCACATTGAAAGTCTGGGGTGCTGCTTCCTATACCATTGTTGGCGACCAATTGACCGAGGATGGAGGTGCAGAATGAGAACGCTAATGACTTTCGTAATGGTATTGGTTTTAGCCAATTTCCTTGTAGCACAGGTAGATAGCACCAGTGTTGATACAACTGAAGCGCCTATGGAAGAAAATATCGTACAACCTGTGGAAGCTGCAGTTGAAGATACTGTCACACAAGCTGCTGAAGTTGCAGTCGAAGACACTATCACACAACCTGCTGAATTAGCAGTAGGAGACAGTACAACCGAGATGGTCAGCCAGGATACTATGGCCCAGGAATTGGAAGAGACCTTCGAAGATCTCTACGCCCAGCCTGAATTACCTCCCATCAGAGTTGTAGGACTGATCAACGAAGGACCTCTCAATTTTTGGTCCAATGATGACCTTGCGAATCTGGGTTTTTCCGGCATGGAAAATCTCAGCGTTGAGGATCCGTATTTAATCGCGGCCAAGGCCAATGATTGTCTTGATATCGTCTGTCACCTCCTAGCGACTGACAGTAGTCATGCTGATTACGTTGTCATCAGCTCCAATGATTCTTCAGATGTCCAGGTCTATGAGATCACGACCCGGGCCATGGTTATCACAGCGGCTCCTGACAAGGTTGCTGAAGCTTTTGGAGCCTATCTTCGAGGTGAAGGCCTATCTCCAGAACCTGAGCTGGCAACGACTCCTGAACCAGCGATCGAAGCACCTCCTGAAATGGCAGCTGCCACAACTAGTGTGATCAAATTGAGACAGCACAGATCAATGGATGCCCTTTTTAGTAATCCGGCGAATCTGGCACGTGAATTTGAATCATTCACAACCTGGAATATCATTCCTGATTTTGGTGTAAATATTCATAATTCACTGCTCACTCCAGGCTGGTACAAAGATTGGTTCACAACTGGTATTCATCTGAAAGGTGCAACTAAAGATGATTATTTATCTACCCTAGTTGATCAGGAACTGGCATTAAATATTGTACCTGAGTTTCAAACCTTGTTTGGCTTTAGGATTGGTAGATATGGGTTTAACACATCTGTCACTTCTCCCATAAAAATGGTGCTCCCTGGAAATCTTCTAGCACTACCCATGCAGGACATTTCTCTAAATAACCCAATTGACAATAGTGATATAGAAGTAGAAGCAATCCCGATGGCACTTAAAACGAGCCTATCCTATGCTCACCCACTCTCAACACCATACGGCGATGTGAAAGTTGGAGCCAATCTGAATCTGTATAAAGCAGCTGGTTATATGCGGATGATCAGTGATGAATTTGTCGTCACACTAAACCAGGACTCTGTTTTCATAAATGCTTCTGGTGAAAGCTGGGCCACTGTTGCAGGCATTGATGGACATATTGATAGTCTAGTTACAGATGATTTTGATGCGGGTCAAACTATGTCAGAGTTGACCATGGGAATTGATATAGGAGCGATCATGGATCTGAGTGATCAACTCGGTCAAGATGTTGAAGTCCAATTGTCGCTTAGTAATATTGGTGCAAAATATAAGTGGACAGGTGTTACACATGAGACTTGGACCTATACTGTGGCTACAACCGCAGATAGTGTTGAGCAGCACCAGATCTCAGAATCTGAAGTAATTGGCGACGATGAAGAACTTGAGGTCAATATCCCAACTGTTCTGAAGCTTCATGCTATCTATCAGCCCTTCCCCACTTTATTGGTTGGTGCCGGAATCGAAAAGGCATTTACTGATGAAGCCAGATTGGGCTACAGTCCTGATTTTGGATTCTCATTCCAATTGAACTACTATCCAGCCAAATGGTTTGATATCAGCTACTATATGCAACCACGTTTTGGTGACCTCGCCCATACCTTTGGGAGTGGCTTCCATTTTGGTTTTCTGGATGCCGGTTTAACAATGTCCTTCATTAATGGCATAAACTCAAATGCCAAGGGAATTGGATTCGGATTACAGAGTAACTTGCATTTCTAAACTTGAATAGAAATTAGATATAAAAAAGCCCTGACAGAATTGTCAGGGCTTTTTTTATGGAGTCTGCAATGGATCAGATTATGGACGTTCTGGACGACCTTGACTTCTACTTCCTTTTCGATCTTTCATATACTGGCGTAAGTCTTTTCTAAATCTTGCCTCAAAACCAATGTATAACAACTGCTGCTCAGGGCTGAGGTATTTGGGCAGAGACTGGATAAACTCCTGTTTGATCATATGCACTTGTTTCTGCTTATCCGTATATTGCTGAATCAGTTTATTTACCTCTTTTTGTGAAATGTTCTTCTGCTTGCGTAATTTTTGACCCTCAATAGATAAGCTCTCAAGCTCCTTTTGGATACCACGTAGTTTCCGCTCGTGTATCTGTACCTGTGGTAAGAATGTCATCGTTTGTTCTTCAGTAAGCTCCAACACTTCAGTAAGTTTCCAAATTCGCACAGCATCCATATCCCGTGGTGGCTGTGCAAGGAGAGTAGTTCCCCAGAATGTGACAATAATTAGAAGTAAGATTGATTTTCGCATATTATGCCTCCTTTAAAAAGCTCATGAAAGCTTCTAGGTCATTTTCACCCAATATTTCATCCATTTCATCGATATAGGAAGTGGATCCGTCATTGATCAGATAATCCACACTTTGATCATAAAGATCCTGGTCCATGCTCTCGATTAATTCCTCGTTGTCAACTTCAGTCCATGAATTCTCCCAACCGGCTATGAATAACTCTCCACCTGGTAGTACTTGATCAGAGCCATCATTGGGCATTATTACATACATCATAATGAGAAGTAGCATGGCAATCGGACTTGAATAGATCGCTTTACGACGCGTAGACCTGCGACGTATCTTGCGATGTGTGTTATCCAAAATAGATTCAATATCTAATTCAACATTTGAATCAGAACGATTCTCTTTCATCATGTTATTAAACTTATCCATTTTCCCCAACCTGCACTTTCATAAATGCCTCTATTCGTTTCTTACCTTCGTGAAAATGTACTTTTGCAGAGTTAACTGAGCACCCGATTGCTTCTGATATTTCAGCAAACGGCAGATCTTGATATATTCTGGCAATCACCACTGACTTTTGTCTTGGAGTCAGCGTTACCAAGCTTTTCTCCAACATTTCTGAATGATAGCTTAGTTCGGTATCTTTAACTGGATCTGACCCCGAGACCAATGTTTTCATATCCTCGAGCACGGTATAGGTCCATCTTTTTCTACGTTTGAGATGTGAGTAGCTCAGGTTAATTGCGATTCTATAGATCCAGGTTTTAACAGTCGACTTACTCTTAAACTGATGACTCTTTTCCCACACTCTAACAAAAGTGTCCTGTAAGATATCTTGAGCATCTTCAACATTTGAGACCATTTGCAGGATAAAATTATTAAGAGCAGGTGAATGAATCCTGATAAGTTGATCAAATGCCCGAGCATCCCGGTTTTGTACCTTTTCAAAAAGCGATTTGTCTGCATCGTTTGTCATTACTGGTGGGTTAGATAGGGTTTTCTGCGAAAAGGTTAAGATTGATGAGTTTATAATCTTTCTCGCGCCAGTCTTCGCTGTCCCAGCTACGCCAGGCAGGCGGGCGAGCCTTACGAAATGCTTTTATTGTCATCTCTAGTGGATACAAATTAATTATCGAATATCCAGATCAATGAAAGATAGCGAAATCTGGATGCTGGTGATTGATTCTCCATACTGGTAAATTGTGATTCCCACGAGGTATCTACATACTGTGACCAAATTCCATCCTGCATAATGTTGCTATCGCTAAAAGCGAAGATGACCGTGCTAACCTGACCTGAGATTGTATAATTCAATTGATGATTATACGATATATTGTTAATTGCAGAGGATGATGCTATAGATAATGTTTCCGGATCAAGATTTCCAAGCTGAGGTTCTTTCACATGCCGTCCCCAAAGTTTGAGGTGACCAAATAGCGCTTTGTCAAATAGAAAGAATTCTTGATCAAACTGCCAATGATATTGCTCTCTAGTCCAAACCCAATCTTGGGTCTCGCTAAGGTTGGATGCTCCAATTTCAAATTGCATCATCCAGGGGAAAGTGAATCTCAGTTCCGTATGTAAGCCTTTGCTCATCCCAGAATCTTGATCAGCTTGCCAACCTCCTGTATTCAAGGACACCCACTCTGTTGATATGCGAGTTTGGAAATGATGTACATTACTCACTCGATATTCTGGGCTCCAGCTCCGCTCAAATACCATATTTCTAGTTTGATACTGCAGTTGAAATGGTCCGTATTTAAATTGGGCATCTGCCACGGGTAACCATTTGGAGTTTCCCAGATTCCTCATACCTAGATCAACAGATACGTGCGGAGTTTTGTAGCCAGGTAACATCATTTCCAGAAAGTATTTAGACCTGAGATATCCACCAACCTGGTTTGATCTGCCCCCGAATTTGAATTGCATAGGTTCCCAATCCCATAACCTGACGGAAGTACCCCAAAATGCCAACGCACTTAGAGATCGCTCCTCGCCCCCTGCCCAATCCCACAGACCTCCTTGAACCCAGGCAAATAGTTCAGAACCCACTATCAATGAGTCATAACTTTTCCAATGCAGACTGCCATCCCAGCGATCTGAATTCACCTGAAGCGCATCATTGTAGTCCCAATCCAATAGGGTATCCAACTCAAACATATACAGGGGATTGATGAGGTGTGTATAGCCCATCTCTAGTCTAAGCGAATGATGCTTCAATTCACTTTCCAACTGCAATCTATGGCGTTGCTCATCATATTGTGTCACTGCTATAAATCGTTGATGAGACCTCAATTTTGATGTCCACCCATAGCGGGTCGATTCACCCAGACTATTGTGATACCACAGAGTAAAATCATTAAAATCTGCATCACCCTGTTTATAATTCACCAAAAGAGAAGCAGCAGTCGTATCCGCTGGGGACGTTAACGCAGGATGGATTTTTGACCATAGCGACAGCTCTCTATCAAGGGGAAGCCAACCTTGTCTATCAGTATTCAGGATGCCTCCACTGATCGGGTTGATCGTGGTAAGATCTTGCCAACTATCCATGATAATACCATCAATTCCAAAGGGCCGAGAGTATTGTAAATGACCCCATGAGCCCGATACAGACCCGAAATCAGGGACAGCACTTTGGATAGTCCCGGGATGATCCAATTGACCAAACAGGTTGAGAGTCGTAAGCATTAAAATAAGTAAAATTATACGCTTCAAGCCAAATCTCGATTCAGCCCATGCATGAGTAGTTGTCTATTAACCAGGTCTATCAATCCAGGCGCAAAGAGCACAAAAAGAATCGTATTAGAGACCATGTGCATGATAAAATAGACGAGACCAGTTGTCATACTTCCCCAAAGGGTGCCCTCGGTCAAGCCCGTGCTTAATGGAAAACTCAGTGTGGTAAGGATATCGTAAAATAGGGTTAAGAGAAAACCAATGAGCCCCATAAGAATTGACCTCAGCAAGGAGTTTGGTATGGAGTTGATCCGATTTGCAAATAGGCCTCCAATCATCCCACTAAGCCCAACACTGAATATCTGGAATACATAAAGTATGGGAAAGCCCAAACCTGAGCCAATAGGGTTTAACGCCGAAAAGATTGCTTCACCAATGGCTGCAGCAATAAAGCCTTTTTGCGGTCCCATGATAACGCCACCGAGAAAAGCGACCAAAATGACCAACTCAATATTGGGAATGAACACAAAAACAACACCTACAGTTGCTATAAGACCAATCCATAAGGCAATCAGGGCCAGTCTACGATACTCGACTACCGACATGCCATTTTCATGATCAGGAGCTTTAGTCTTCTTCAAGATCACCCTTCAGTAGCGGGACTCTAAAATAATTAAACCTGTTGGTCCATGGACCCGATTCATTGTCTTTTTCCAATGCTTCTGCCATCATGTTCATTTTAGCATCCATCTCATCAATTTGATGCAAGAGTAATGCCTCAGGAAATTTTGGCTGTTTGGGAGATTGCCATTCATACTTGCCCTGATGGGAGAGGATCATATGTTCAACTTTTAGCTGTAACTCTTTTGGGAATCCATCAATCTCTGATATTTCATCTCTCACTATATCTCTTCCCAGAACTATATGACCTAATAATTTTCCAGAATCAGTGTATCCCGGTTTTTGGGCAGGATTCAGTTCAACGATCTTACCAATGTCATGTAACAAGATACCTGTCAGTAATAGGTCTTGATCCAGGGAGTAGTGTTTTGCCAATCCCACACCAAGTTTGGCCATGGAAAGGACATGTTCCAGAAAACCTCCCAGCCAGGCATGATGTAATTTCATGGATGCCGGATGTTGTTTGATCACATCCGAATGCTCTTTATAAATGTTGCTGATCAGGGTCTGAAGATGTGAATTGTTCATTCCCTTGATTATTTTAGCCAGAGATTTCCACATCTGCTCCACATTGGATTTACTTGCCGGAATGAGCTTGGCCAATTTAAAGCCGTATTCTGCATGTTTTTTTGAAGAGGCTCTGGCAATGTCTTCTACCTCCAGTTGAAGTCGTTCAGCATATTCACTTACGCGCCCTTTTACGACAACTGCGTCACCCTCTTCAAATGATTTTTCAAAGGCGGGGACATCCTCCCAGACTTTGGCCTCAATGGTGCCAGTATTGTCCTGAAGTTGTAATTGCAGGTAGGGGTGATTGTTGCGAGTGCTTCTCAGATGTTTTTCACGGACTAGGAAAAAGCCCTGAATACGTGTATTCTTTTTAAAATTCTTAATCTGTGTAATTTTTGCCTTCATGGTCGCAACACCCTTCTTGCTTTTAGCGTTCACAGTTTAATCCATAACCAGTCAACAGACAAATTCATATCGTCGATTGAACTCAAAATAGATTTATGATCCGGGATTTGATTTTCTGGACGTATTGTATGCTACGATATGCTTGTACTAATTACAAGTTGAAATATTGAAGTCCCTGGCTCTTATACCAATTGCATTTCCAAATGCGCGTTATGTGTCTTCGCGAGCAACGCGCGGCGATCTCTGGCCTCTATGACCAAAGAGTTGGAGATTGCCACGTCTCTACGATCCTCGCAAAGACGAACACCAACGATATGCCGGCATGACCCGGACCATGCTGTTTGAAGTGAATTTGGTATTATCCCCTCAAGAGACTGATCTTTTAGTGCGAATTAATTCCGTCGATGAACGATTCATAATCTTCTTGATGATTCAGGTTTTTTATGGGGGTCTCGCCCTGCATGGGATAATAATAAACAGGGCATCTTTTCAAAGCTCGGTGAATCGCCCTTTCATCATTGTTTAAAGCTTCTCGAAAAATGGGAATACAGGCCCTATCATAAAAGGCGAAGAGGGGCTCCTGCTTCCCATCTACACAGACAGGAATCACGGCAGACGAATGCGGTAAATGCGTCTGCATCTTTTTTACCAATTCTATATCAAACTGGGGTATATCAACTGCAATGACAAAGTTATGCTCTGTTGTAGATGCGGATAGCACTGATGTTAAGCCCTCTAACGGACCCTTTCCCTCATTCTCATCTTTAACTACAGGCAAATTAAGATATTCCAATTTCTCGGGGTCATTGGCTGAAATAATGATCTTGGGGAAATATTTTTTTAATACGCGTACCTGTCTTTCAAGCAAGTTCTCATTCTTTACTTTAAGAAAACGCTTATCCTCACCCATCCGCTTGGCACTACCACCAGCCAGAATGATTGCCGTACAAGTTTCAAATAAAGAGTTGTCTACCATACGCTAATCCTTAGAAGTCTCAAGTAATGCAGCCTCTAGATCGGAGAGCTTAGTGAGCGGTTGTTGACAGGCATAATTCTCGCAAATATACACGGTCAGATCATCTTTAATAGCCTTTTGATAGTTCAGGAAACTCGAGATACTGACAATCTGCTCAAAGCCGTGGTTTGGTCGATAAAGCGTCACTTTGAAAGGATCATAATGTTTCCTCAAAACAGAGTTAGCCCGGATTAGATCTTTTCTGTCACCGGCGATGACAATTTCTTTCGAACCGGTAGCCTGAACCTGCACACTCTGTAACAAGGCAGAGAATCCACGTGGGGCTTGCTTCACTTGCTTCGAGAATAAGGCACCTATCTGAGATGAGTAAGCTTCCCAGCCGGGGTTTTCTGATATCCTGCCCAAATAATAAAGATTCATAGCTGCCACCGAATTCCCTGATGGAAGGGCACCATCATAGATCTCTTTTTGTCTGACAAGTAGATCATCATCACCGGAAGATGAGAAGAAAAAGCCTCCCTGCTCTTTGTCCCAGAAGTGATTAATTTGTGTCCCTTGCAAATTGAGTGCGACCTGTAAATATTCAGGATCAAAACTGACTTCATAATAGTGTCGAAGCCCTTGGATCACGTAACTATAGTCATCCACAAAACCGGAGATGGTAGCTTCTTTCTGCTCCTGCATATGCAACAAAGTCCCCTCATCAGTAAGCATATTTTTGATGAGAAAGTCAGCCAGTTCTCCTGCTAGTACGGCATAGTTTTTATCTCCAGTTGCCTTAGCAGCTTTAGATAATGCAGTTAGGATCAGACCATTCCAGTCACAGAGGATCTTATTATCAAGCCCTGGGTGAATTCTCAATTCTCTGACTTGGTATAGCTCCTGCCTGATCTTGCTCCAGATTTGATCTGCGTGTAGCTCCAGGAATGCCTTCTCAGATTTCAAGTGGAAGATATTTTCACCAGATGCTTGACCACTTGCTTCATCGTGAAAATTGCCACTGCGTACTAGACTAAAAGAGTCAGCTAAATCTTTAAGTCCATCCTGTCCAATGAGCTCCCGTAGCTCATCCCATTCCCAGACATAGAATTTACCCTCAACACCCTCACTATCAGCATCTTCAGCAGAATAGTAACCCCCATTGGGAGCTTTCAACTTGTCAGTAATATATTGGATAATTTCATCCATAGTTTGACGAAAGAGTTGGTCGCCGCTGATTTCCCATGCTTCCGTGTATGCCATGAGCAGTGTTGCCTGATCATATAACATTTTCTCAAAATGTGGGACGTGCCACTCCGCATCGGTACTATACCGATGGAATCCAAATCCTATTTGATCATAGATTCCTCCAAGACGCATTTTCCTAAGAGTATGAAGTGCCATATCGGTATAGCGACTGTTGCCTGTTCGGTATCCTTCTCTAAGTAGAAAGAGAAGGTTGTGTGGAGACGGAAATTTGGGTGCAGTACCAAATCCGCCTTCTCTAGGATCATAAGCGTTTAAAAAATCAGCGGCGGCGGTATTCAATATATCAGGACCCAGTGTACTACCAGATTCGACTTGATTCCGCTGCTTAAGCAAATCCATGATCTGGTCCATGGCTTGATTCACTTCAGTTTCCTGGGTATTCCAGGCAGAGGTGATTCGGGGTAAGAGGTCAAGCATCCCAACCCGACCTTGCTGAGAGTTCTTTGGGAAATAAGTTCCTGCGAAGAAGGGACGTTTATCGGGTCCCATGATAATCGTGAGCGGCCATCCTCCCCTTCCAATCAATGATGTTGCTGCAGTCATATAGAATTGATCTATATCAGGTCGTTCTTCTCTATCAACCTTTATGCAAATGAAGTTTTCATTCAAGAGTTTGGCGACTTCTTCATCCTCGAAGGACTCATGAGCCATGACGTGACACCAGTGACAAGTTGAATATCCGATTGAAAGAAAGATCGGTTTATTTTCACGTGTGGCTATTTCAAACGCCTCGTCTCCCCAAGGATACCAATTGACCGGGTTATGGGCATGTTGCAGTAAATATGGACTTTTTGAGTGAATAAGTTGATTGGTGTATTTGTGTGATTGGTTCATAGACTCTCCATTGCAGGTGAAGATAAAAATCAGTAGGCTAAGTGGTAGAAGTACCCGATAAGAACTTGTTATTTGAATCGCAGGTAGCCGCATGAATGCAATATATGTTTGAGTTTCACTTTCGCGATGATTATTGTCATCTTTGTCATCGATCATACATATGAGAATTTTAAATGCTGCTGAAACAGCACCCTTGCGTGTTTATATCGGACAGTAGTTCAAAATATTTCTTTCTGCTCATTTCAGCGGAATCTCAAACCATCTCCCTTCGATATACTCAGGACAGCGGCTTCCAAGGAGCTTATCAGAATATCCCAATTTTTGGCAAAACCTTTGCACAAAGCACGAAATCCATAAATGTTTATCCGTGCAAATCTGGCTGCCCGGTGTAGCTCGAAGAGCGTAGAGGGGTGTTAATCCATGGCTAAGAACAACATATCTTGGAAGGGTGTGTCTAATATTAGCTTCTTATCCAGTACTCTTGCAACCACATGTGTGTCAAACTATATTGGGCGGCTTTTTTTACCGCCAATGATGAGAGCGGAGACTGATAAGTATACAATTTGATTGATTTACGCATAATGCGATCAGAAGGAGTAAGACAATGGGTGTGATGAATAAAATGCGGGACAATATGGCTGGGATCATGATCTTTCTGGTCGTTGTGTTCGTACTGACGATGAGTGTCGGTGGTTTGGTCGGAGGTGCCGATATCACGGATCTACTCGGCGGTAACCAACCCAATGCATTTACTCTGGTTAATGGTGAGGAAATGAGTCGCGAGACTTTCATGCGCTCCCTGCAAAACGAACGTGATAACATCCGAGAGAGAAATGGTGTTGAACCGACTGAAGATCAGATGCTGCAGCTCACAGATCAGGTATGGGAAACTATGGTTACTCAAATGTTGATCCAGCAGGCAGTTAACGAGCAGGATCTCACAATCTCCCCTGAGGAGGTTCGCTACTTCTTTACTGAGAACATTCATCCCAGTGTTCGTCAATATTTTGTAAATGAAAATGGACAGTTCGATTACAACGCATACCAGAATGCTGTTGGCTCACCCGAGGCAGCCAGTTTCTTTGCAGCAATGCGGCAGCAGGTTTCAGCCATTGTACCTGTAGAAAAATTACAGCAGAAAGTCATCGCAGGCGCACAGGTATCTAGTGCAGAAGTTCGTTCCGAGTACATGCGTTCAAACATCGATTATAGTTTTGATTACATGCTGGTGAAATCAGCCTTATGGAAAGATACGGAAGTTGAGACTTCAGATGATGCATTAAAAACCTATTACAATGAGAATATTGCTGATTACCAACAAGACGAAACTCGTACACTGAAAATTATTTCTAAAGAGATCAAGACCACCGCCTCTGATTCAACACGGGCATATAATTTGATCAACGACGTTAAAGCAGAAATTCTTGCGGGAGCAAGTTTTGAATCTATGGCTCAAATTCATTCAGATGGCCCCTCTTCAACCAACGGTGGTTACTTAGGTTGGTTTGGTAGAGGCAAGATGACTCCACCCTTTGAAGTTGCAGCATTTGATGCAACTGTTGGTGAAGTGGTTGGTCCAATCGAAACCCAATTTGGACTTCACTTGATCAAAGTTGAGGCAACACGTAATGAGGGTGAAGCAGAAGTTGAAGCACGGCATATCCTGGTTGAAGTTCGCCCCAGTGAAACGACACGTGATCAAATTAGAAGAGAACTCAAGAATCTTGAGTTTTTAGCTGATGAGATCGGTTTTGATAAAGCAGCGGATTCATTAGGAATGATACCCAAGGTCTCTAATAAACTACAGCAAAAAGATACCTTTGTCTCTGGTGTTGGATCGTTTCAATCCGCAGTACGCTATGCCTATCTATCTGACCTTGGTAGCCACAGCCGAGTTATGCAGAACGAAAATAATTTTGCCATTTTCTCATTATCAGAAATCAACCCAGAAGGTGATCTCCCCTTTGACCAGGCAAAAGCTTCTATCAGTCGCAAGCTGATCAATGATTCGAAATTAAGTAAAGCTGCAGAGGCGATGGGGAATCTCCTCCCAGAAATTAATTCAAACGCGAACTGGGCTTCTATCGCTCTTGAAGACCGTGATGGAATTGTTTTCAAAGAGATCAAAGATGCTAAAGCAAATGTAAGCACAAGCGGTCTTGGTAAATACCCACAGATCTTCGGTTTTCTTGAAAATGTCCGCGTTGGTAGTATTTCATCTGTAATCAAAACAACCCGTGGCGCAGCAGTTGTCCGTCTGGTTTCAAAAAGTGATGTAAATGAAGCTGATTACGATATGCAGTACAATGAACTGTATAAGACCTTGACTCAGACTCGTCAAAACGATGCCTGGAATCAGTACTTAATATCACTCAGGGATGATGCTGAAATCGTTGATAACCGTCTCCGACTCCTTTAACATTTTAGTCTAGATTAACTCACTGTCAATTTCCGGTAGTGAGTTAATTCATGGACAAATAAGCCTTTATATTTCATCCTCAATTATTAGGTTGTGATACTTGTATACGTAGGAGGTACTAATGGCCAGGTCCAAACTGATAATTTTGATATTAATCGGCATATTTGTTGTCATGCAGCTGATTCCACTCAACCAAGAAAATCCACCTGTTGTTCAAGAAGCTGAGTTACCTTCAGACGTTAATGATATTCTCACAGAATCATGTTTTGACTGCCATTCAAATACCACAAAATGGCCCTGGTATAGTAGGATTGCACCAGGCTCATTCCTGATCACCCGTGATGTAATAGTGGGTCGCGAACATTTGAATTTCTCAGATTTTTCGAGTTTTGATGCCCACGACAGTAGTGATATTGCAGACGAGATCATTGAAGTACTTGAAGATGGTGAGATGCCTATTCTACCCTATTTACTGCTGCATCCAGACGCTAGTTTAACTGATAGTGAAACTGGCGTTCTAATCAAATGGGCAGAATCACTGTATCCTAAATAACGTTTATTTTTATAATTAATATAAAGGTCTAAAAGAGGGAAAGATGGATATAGCAACCGTTGCTGGTTTAATATTTGGTTTATTTCTGGTCTTTTTTGGTATGTCAGAACCTGGAACTTTTACTCCCCCAGAAACTTTTTTCAACCTCAGGGGATTGGCTATTGTGCTGGGTGGGACTTTGGCAGCAACTCTGGTGAATTACCCAATTAAGAATGTCATTGGCATGCTAAAAGTCTCACTTCAAGCATTCTTTAATAAGGGTTCAAGCACTCACATGCAGATCATTGATGAGATGGCAACGTACTCAGAGCAAGCCAGAAAGAAAGGTTTGCCCTCACTGGAGAATATCCTGGATGGGATGGATAACCATTATATGCAGATGGGTCTTGAAAATGCTATCCTGGAACGGGATCCTAAGAAACTGGAGAATTTTCTTGAGAATGAGTTAAACTCCATGATTGACCGACACAGCAGTGGACAGGAGATCTTCTATAATATGGGGTCATATGCGCCTGCCTTTGGTTTATTGGGAACCGTTATGGGCTTGATTCTCATGATGACCCAACAGGCTTCTACTTCATCGGTGGATAGCTATGCCACAGGTGCTGAAGACTCTATGGCAGCCCTACTCGGTGGAATGGGAATCGCCTTGGTTACCACTTTTTATGGTGTGCTACTCGCAAACCTTTTATTCATACCCATTGCAGGTAAACTTAAAACCCGTACTGATGAAGAGGTTCACACTCTAAATATCATCAAAGCAGGTATTCTCAGTATCCACTCAAAAGAGCATCCACTTATTATGCGGGAAAAATTGCTTACTTTTGTAGATAAAGACACTCGAAAAGCGGCGAGAAAAGCTTCCGAATAACCAACAATGTCAAAGACATCCCTCACTGCGGAGCGAGCTTCAAATGGATGGAAAGTTACCTATAGTAGTTTTCTGACCGGTCTTTTAGCGTTTTTCCTCTTACTCATTTATAAAGCTGAGCATGACACTGAATCTACATTCAAATTTGCAGATCAGATGAAAGATATCGTCTATAAACAAGTAGTTGGAGAGAAACAAAAACGTAAGCTGGATTGGCTGTATGTAGAACATGCTGGTTCAAAGGGTATTAAATTATTGATACCATCAGAAATTGGGAATCAGACATTTTTCCAATCAGGCGACGATAAAATTGATAACAACTTTATTGATTATTTAAGTACAGTTGCTGATATAGTCAGTGGTTTGGCCCTGGAAAAGATTCCTTCCCGTTATTCAGACGTCTATCTCCGATTAGAAGGAATGGGAAAGACGGTAAAGATCAACGTTCGTATTGAGGGGCATTCGGATGCTGTTCCTTTGGGACGATCTTCTAATTTCAGAGATAATTGGGATCTATCAACGGCTCGCGCTCACCAGGTTATGCAATTTTTTGTATCAGAGACACCCATACCTGAATCATTTTTCTCAATTTCTGGCTATGGGCCCTTCCATCCCTTAGTTGAAGTAAATCGTTACGCTGAAAACCGGCGCGTTGAGATCTATCTTGATATTCAAATGATTGAAATAGAGAACGGCATCCATGTCTAACGAGATGAAAAAAATTATTAACCAGGCCCGGACAAGCTGGGTTTTGTCATATGGCGATATGGTTACACTGCTCATCACTTTTTTCATCATGATGATTTCTGTTAATGCCGGCCAGATCAATAAAATTCATGGCTGGGTAAGTGATCGACTAGATGACTCTGCTATAGAAGTTCAAGAGGCAATGGATGAGGCTGGGATACAGGAAATCTCAATTAGTAGAAATTCCAAGGGAGTACAGATTACTCTAAACGATCCAAGACTTTTTGAGGTTGCCTCGGCTCAACCGCGACAAAACTACCTTTATCAACTGGATGCTGTCGCCAGTTCTATCCAAAATCTAAGTATTTTTCATCTGCAAGAAACTGAACACAAAAACTTCTTAAGAGAAATTGAATCGTCAGGTTTGCAGTGGTTAGCGGAAATTCGCATTGAGGGTCATACTGATGACATGCGTTTAACTGAAAATGCCCAATACCGAGATAATTGGGAATTAAGTGCAGCCCGAGCCCAGTCGATCATGCTTCAATTGCAAGAGCGAACTGGTTTGCCGGCTTCAATTTTTGCCATCGGTGGATTTGGTGAGTTTCAGCCTATCGGTGATAATAATGATCAAGCAGGCCGAGAGTTAAATCGTCGTGTAGAGATCTACATTGGCGCCTCCCTGGTTAAGACCCTTTAAATACTATTACCTTGATTTAGATTTCAACTTTCCACAATCATTTCTCTTTACTGTGATGATATTCTATTTATTATTTGCCCTTAACAAAAGCGGAACTTTGAGACCGCCATTACGTATAGGAATGAATGAATAAACTTATTTATATACTGCTATTCTCAACCATAGTACTCGGGATGGAGACCAAGATAATTGAAAAAAGCAAGACGAGTATTACTCTCCAGCTCAATATTCCAGAACCCAAGTTGGCGACTTACGAATACTCAGATCAGCTCATTGAACTTCCCCGCTGGTCAAATGCTCAATTGAACTATGATGTTGTAGACGAACAGGTAGAGCCCCTATTTAGAATTCCCATACTATTACCACCTTCTGGTGAAATGCCTGAAATCCAAATAATTGATTCAGAATCCATCCATGATCGTAGATTTTTAAATTCAGATATTCCACATAAGTCACTGAAACAAGAATACAAATTAGCTGACTCGCAAACCAGACAATGGGTTGATGTAAATGCTGCGGAAAATTTCCGAAACTTCAAGACGGGTCAAGTTGTTGTTTCGCCTTATGCTGTGGAGGGTCAACGATTAACACAAGTGACCCTTCGTTTGATTTTTCCTCAAAATAAATTCTATGGTGCCACAAAGGACACTGATCTAATACAGTCTTTCGTAAATGCAAATATGGCCTCAAATTGGTCAATGTCATATGCAAAATTGCTGGCCAAACCAAGTGCAACACTCCCTACAGGACAATGGTTTCGGTTTCCCGTAGATAAGATGGGGATCCATCGCATCAACGTGGCTTCTTTTGGATCAGAGTTGCCAGATTCAAATCCTCACACCTGGCAACTCTATGCTCCATATTATGAAGGCCGGTCTCTCCCTTACACTCTCAGCAACCAAGAACCCACTCCAGACAATTTGAAATTGATTAGCATGAGCTACAGCAACCTGAGTGGGAATAGTTTTTCTGGTGCCGATGAGCTCATCTTTTTTGCTCAAGCTCTCAATGGTGACTTTAAAGGCAATAATTTCACCCATCTCTATGGACAGCAGCGATACTATTGGCTCTGCATCCCAGACGATGGTTTCTTGGTCGGAAATGAAATTACGGTACTACCAAGCTCAGCCCAAACAGCGACAACTACATTAAATAGTTATGAGAAGCGGATGTATCATGAGTCTGAGCTATTAAATCAACTCCATTCAGGAGAAAGCTGGGTAGGCGAGAAACTCACTGGGACTTCAGATCAATTTTCTCTGTTTTTCTCTGATGATAACCTTGATCAGAGGTCTAATTCTGAGATTAAAGTAAATGCCCGGGTTGTTATGGATTATAATAGTGGAAGTACTACAGATAGAGTAGATATAGAGATCAATGGGATTTCCATGAAACCGAGTCAAGTATATTCATCATTATATAAACATATCGCTGTGAACGGAACTGCCAGTGAGACACTATTACGTGAAGTGAGTGAAGGCAGTAACTCGATTCGATTGAATTATACAGGTCGCTCAGAAAGCGCTATTGCCTATGTGGATAGCTTCAGGATGTCCTACGGTCGATATCTTGCACCCTCTAGTGAGTATCTGTTTGGTACAGTTACTCTGACTGACTCCATTAGCAGATTAGATTTCAGGAACACTTCTACTGCTTTTCGAGTCTGGGATATTTCTGATCCAACTGATGTGATTGAGTGGTCATTAGAGAATCAGAGTTTTACTCTTGAAGCTACAGGAAAAAGGGAGATCATTGGATTCTCACCTGACCAGGTACTCGAGGTCAATCTTGATCTAGTATCCGATATGGGTAGGCCAACATTGCGTATTTCTAATTACCATGCTGAATATATTATCATCACTCCTGAAATCCTTCTGGAAGAAGCAGAAAGGATTAAGAAGTTACGCGAGGAACAAGTTTCACCGGAGCATCAACTGGTCGTTAAGATCGCGCTCATTGAAGATATTTATAAAGAGTTCTCTGCAGGGACCCAAGACCCGGCCGCTATCAAACATTTTTTACATTCAGTCTACTTTTCCACAGACATTCCCGAGTTGAGGTACGTCCTGCTTATGGGTGATACTGATTTTGATTATCGAAACATAACCGGGCAAAGTAAAATGCTCATTCCGACGTATCAGAAGGATAATGTGAGTGACGTAAGCTCATTCGCCACCGATGATAGGTTCACATATCTGGCAGATGGAATTTATGATACTACACCGGATGTTGCCATCGGTCGCCTACCAGCACAAGATTTAGATCAGATGAAGATCATGGTCGATAAGATAGTTGCCTATGAAACGGATCCGGAACCTGGTATTTGGCGCAATACCATTACCTTGGTGGCTGACGATCCTTTGCGACCAAGAACTTATATTGAAAGAGAACATATCCTTGACACTGAGGCTTTGGCGGAACTTTTACCAAAGAGTATGTATAAAGACAAATTGTATCTTACTGAGTATCCCGAGATTCAAGATCCTAATTCACCCTACATCAAAAAACCACATGCACGAGATGATTTGATTAAAAAATTATACAATGGAACCCTACTCGTTAATTACCTGGGTCATGGTTCACCAAATGTATGGGCTCAGGAAAATGTTTTTACTGCTGCTGATCTTGGACAGGTTAAAACCGGGATGCGTATCCCCTTCTGGGTTGCAGGCACCTGCGATTGGGCAAAATATGATGATATCGGGGTAAGCTGTGTGCCAGAAGAACTTCTGCGCATGGAAAAAAACGGTGCCATTGGGGTCCTTTCACCCACAAGGAAAACATTTGCTTCTCTTAATGAGATCATAATCTCTGATTTTTTTGAATTTCTTTTCCCAGATGGCAATGGGAGTAGGTCTATCCCAATGGGCGATGCTATCATGTTGGCAAAAAGTATCACCCGAGGTGGGAAAGATAATAATGAGAAGTATGTATTACTATCTGACCCGGCACTTAGGCTAGCAGCACCTTCAAGGAAAGGTCAGATCCATTCCATAACACCTTCTTCCCCACAAGCCTTGGTTAATGTGGAATATTCTGGGTCAACAGATACAAGCTTGTCTGCAGGGGCTCAAGCAGCAGTTACTGTATTTGACACGCCTACCCCTGTCACACGTCGGTTTGCACTTAACAACGGGACCGATGCTTATAGTACCATCTCATATGTACTTCCTGGGAAACGAATATTTCGAGGATTAATATCCATTGATGATCGTACATTTTCTGGAGACTTTACTGTTCCTAAAGATATTAAATACAGTAGTACTGGTGGCATTCTGAATGTCCAATATTGGGATGATTCAGGATTAGATGGTAGCATTTTCATCGACACATTAAAATTCATCGGCACAGACTCGACCTCGCTGGATGATTCAGGTCCTGAGATTCTATTTCTCTCTGACAATATGGTCCTTCTAAATGGGGATCACTTCTCGGCCAATGAAGCCTTGGAAGTAGAGCTTAAGGACCCACAGGGAATCAATCTTGCCGGTGTAGCCGGACACGGGATTACGCTTGCTGTTGATGAGGAATGGGAAAATGCCATTGATGTAACCGAGCTTTTTGAATACGATCTGGATCACTCAGACATTGGCAGGCTATCAACCTACCTTTCTGAGATTCCACCTGGTGAACACCTGGTGTCTATCAAAGCCTGGGACAGTCAGAATAATCCAAAAGATGCCAGTCTTCGACTGACCTTTTTTGGTGCAGACGACTTTCGTGTATATGATCTCTTTAATTTTCCAAACCCTATGGTGGAGTCGACTGATATAACATTCATGTTGTCACATTCAGCCGATGTAGCCGTTAGCATTTATTCCTTAGCTGGAAGAATGATCTATCGTGAAGACATTGGGTATAGCCCTCAAGGATTTAATTCGGCCCCCTGGAACGGTAGAGATCAATTTGGTAATCAGCTGGC
>CAZOBQ010000025.1:0-22821 GCA_964578155.1 uncultured Lentisphaeria bacterium | reverse complement strand
GCCGGCCATTACCTCGTACTCACCATCAGGTAGCCAGAGTTGGTAGGTTCCATCCATTGGATTCACACCGGTACCAAACCACTCACCCGTGTTAATGTCCATTGCTTGCATACCCAAGTCGAAAGTATTCATAATGGGCATGTTGTCTGCATTGTTATAGAAAGTACCGTAAAGACCACCGTTGATAGTTATTAACTCAATCAGCTCTCCACTAGCAGGTAGGTCAACACCGTCAACCCAATTATGCGAGACTTGGGTAATGGGGTTTGACATTCCAAGATTCTTAAGGTCTGCCTCGAGTTCGTATCCGTTATCTGCAAAATTGGTATCACTTGTACTAAAAACAGGTACTTCATAATTACCTGCCGCGTCAGTCATGACCATATTCCAGCCAAAGTTCCAACTCCAGGCGATTACATCAGCATCAGGATAGGGTACACCATCGAGTGTCACCGTTCCAGAAATAGTGCTGTTAGGTGTGAGGAGAACGAAATCAGCAGAATTAGCACCGGTTTCAGTTGCTTCTATCACATGACCTAAGGATACCATGTAGTCAGGAGTTAGATCCCAACCATTGACTTGAACATAGAAAAACCCAGGATCAACACCGATCTCGTAATAACCAGTTTCGTCTGTGTATCCGTAGAAGCCGTCTTCGCCACCATCATCACCATCGGGTCCATCCATATATTCCGAGTAAGCCATAACCTCTATATCAACTAATGGCACACCAGAATCGTTGGTTACAAATCCTCTTATGGAAGTCAGAGGTTCACGGTAATAGAAATTAACAACCTCTGATGAAACCAGATCAATATCAACAACTTGAGGATCAGGAATCAGCCCATCTGTCATCATTAAATGATCCCAAGTACCAATTCTCGCAAATCCAGCGCTTGGGAAATACAATGTGTATTGACCATCAGCATCAGTAATTGCGATCATTGAGGGTCCATTATCTTCAGGGGGCATGGGTCCCATAGTCATGTCCATCAGGTCACCCCAAACGATGACACCCTCCAGAGAATCGTTACTTACGATATTCCGTACGGTTCCTGTTACCATGAAATCAGTTGGATCAGCATAATAGGTTACGGCAACATCAGCCATACCCGAAGCAGTATATACTGTATAGACAAAGTCATTAGCGATGTAATTGAGACCATCAGCCATTTGACTGTCATACAAGAATTCAAAAACTCCCATATCAGGATTAAGATCATGCATGTCGTTATCCATGAAGTAATACTCTTCAATAGGAACATCCATTGAGTCAGTGATACCATTATGATTTTGATCCCAAGAAATGACAAATGAGCCATCCATGTCGGATCCCAGATCTATTGTGATGTAGGGCTCGGATCCAATAACCATTGTGTCAGCATCTAAACCATTCACAAAAATATCAACGGTGTCAGAACCATCGGTAAAGTTGGTGGTCCCATCTGTCTGAATCATGTAATCAAAAGTGAAACCGACAGGAAAACCTGCTGCTGAGTCAATGGCTGTAATTTCCATGACAACATACATATTGGATGTACGAGCATAAACTGCCCAGAGTTCACCAGGATGCATGTATGAGCCATTATTGCCGGCGCCGTTAGTGAAATCCCAGGAAACGGTAGCCCATGGCTGAATCGGGTCATCGATGGCAGCAACACTGCTTACATCATCCAGGACACCTGCAGGGCTATGCCAGTACAACAGGCTAGGATCACCCCAGCTGGCATATTCGTTTCCAAAATTATTCAATTCGTTCGTGGTGTGGCGTACATCCATTCCGATGGAATCAATACTATTCATTCCACTCAGAAAGTTGAAATACTCCAAACCAGGAACATTTTGAAGTGTCCCAGATCCATATTGAAGGGGCACTGGCACACTAGCAATAACAGGATGAGCGTTTGTTGCCTCAAGCTTTGGCGTTATCCTGTGAATGCCTTTGGAAAAGTCACTGACTTTCCGTTTGACACTCTCTTGTTTTATGCGTGTATATGCCTCGCCTGGTGTCCCGGTACTTTTCTTGACCTCAACACTATTGGCTTTCATATTCGCGATTTTTACTTGCTCATTTTGTGATGCGCGCATTTTCTGAAGTTTTGCCACAGCATCACTACCGTCGGTTGATGCACTAAGCCACATGGGGCTAATCAATACACCAAAAATCAAAAGCATTGAAAGAAACGCAGCTTTTGGTTGCAGTAGTTTCGTCATCCTACCCTCCCTTGTTAGTTCACAATATTCTATGGTTGAACCATAGTTTCCACATTAGTTCATATTAACAATTAAAAGTAACCTATCTGATGCAATAAGTTGTGATTTGGCTCACAGCCAGGCTCGACTAGAAGCGGTCTGTTTCTCTCTGGTTTTGTATAGTTCCAAAACAAGCATATTCCTCCCCTGTTTCCTCACAATAAAAAGTGTTTCAGCAGGGTAGGCGTGGAAATTCAGTGGAGACAAAAACCAAACAGATGCAATCCTAATGAATTCCAGCATACAATTAATACTACATGATCACTTTTTGTGAGTAAGTTAAGTAATTGCAATTCCTATGCCATAGAAATGCTAGCGGGATGACATGCATTAACATATTGTTAATATGAGAGATAAAGTATTTTAGTGTCATTTTTAAAAGCAAGATATTGTAATTATTGCACGCTGGAAACGCAAAATATTCATTGCCACATGGAATGACCTACGGCTATTTCATCCTAATTTTGTGTTCATTGAATATGAGGAACGACCTTTCAAAGTTGGACCAAGAATACGCAGGCTAAGTATTTGTAATTACCGCTCTAACTATATTGGCATCACCATAGGTCGACGCCTATATTGCGCGCTTAAAATAGGTTGAAAGAACCGCTGAGATTGAAAATGGGAAATTAAAACAGGACACACCACCCCATGATGAAAGAAGTTTCCAGTAAAATAAATTTTATAGATCTTGAACACGAAATGCTCGAGTTCTGGGACAAAGAAGACATCTTTAATAAGCTTAGGGCTCAAAATGTAGGCAATGAACACTGGTCCTTTTTAGATGGTCCTATTACTGCAAATAACCCCATGGGCGTTCATCATGCCTGGGGTAGAACATATAAAGACCTTTTCCAACGGTATCATGCAATGCTTGGAAAAGAGTTACGCTATCAAAATGGTTTTGATTGCCAGGGACTCTGGGTTGAAGTTGAAGTTGAAAAAGAACTGGGTTTCAAATCCAAGACCGATATTGAAGAATATGGTATTGAAGCATTTGTCAATAAGTGTAAAGAACGCGTTCGCAAGTTTTCAGCAGTCCAGACCGAGCAATCAAAACGCATGGGCTACTGGATGGATTGGGACAATTCCTACTTCACCATGTCAGACGAGAACAATTACACGATCTGGGGTTTCCTGAAAAAATGTTTCGATCGTGATCTTATTTACAAGGGTTATGATGTCATGCCCTGGTGTACACGCTGCGGTTCGGCACTTTCTGAGCATGAGATCGCCACTGAAGGCTACAAAGATTTAACTCATACATCCATTTACTTAAAATTTCCTCTAAAAGATCGTGAAAACGAATCTCTTTTGGTCTGGACCACCACTGCCTGGACATTGTCTTCCAATGTAAAGGCTGCAGTCCATCCTGACCTGGATTATGTAAAGGTCAAACAGGGTGACAATATTTATTATCTCGCCAATGGACGCCTTTCAATTCTACAAGGCGATTATGAAATTCTTGAAACCCTCAAAGGGAAAGCAATGCACGGCTGGGAATATCACGGTCCTTTTGATGAATTACCCATTCAGCAAGATATTCAGCATTCCGTGATCTTCTGGGATGAGATCTCAGAAAATGATGGTACCGGCATTGTTCATATCGCACCAGGTTGTGGTAAAGAAGATAATGCCTTAGCCAAAGAGATGGACTTTCAGGTGATCAAGCCCATTGATGAATTTGGCAACTATCTGGACGGTTTTGGAGCCTGGACGGGCACCAATGTCATGGGAAATTCTGATAAAGTCATCGACGATCTGTCGAATAAAGGCTTACGCTATAAACGTGAACCGATTACACACCGCTATCCAACCTGTTGGCGTCACGGGACAGAACTGGTTTTTCGTCCCGTCGATGAATGGTTTATCGCCATGGATAAGCTGCGTCCTGAAATTGCCGAAGTTACCAAGCAGGTGAATTGGATTCCTTCCTACGGAAAAGAACGTGAGTTGGACTGGCTTAAGAACATGAGCGACTGGATGATTTCCAAGAAACGTTATTGGGGATTGGCACTACCAATTTGGATTTTTGAAGATGGTTCATTTTACGTGGTAGGCTCAGAAACTGAGCTAAAAGAGTTAGCTGTTGAGGGCTGGGATGATTTTGATGGAAAAACCCCGCATAGACCCTGGATTGATCATGTAAAAATTAAACATCCCGAAACCGGATTAATCGGAGCAAGAGTTCCTGATGTTGGAAGCCCCTGGCTGGATGCTGGAATCGTCCCATACTCAACCATGGATTATCGGCATGATAAAGAATATTGGGAGAAATGGTTCCCAGCTGATTTCATCGTAGAATCACTACCGGGACAGTTTAGGAACTGGTTCTATGCCATCCTCGCCATGAGTACGGTGATGGAGAATCGTCCTCCTATCAAAACTATTATGGGCCACGCTTTGGTCAAGGATGATCAGGGTGATGACATGCATAAATCAGCCGGAAATGCAATCTGGTTCGAGGATGCAGCGGAAAAGATGGGTGTGGATGTCATGCGCTGGATGTATGCTTCCCAAGTTCCGGTCAATAACCTGAACTTTGGCTACGGCGCTGCCGATGAAGTCAGACGCAAGCTGTTAACCCTATGGAATACGTACTCCTTCTTTGTGACCTATGCACGTTTAGATAAATTCGATCCGCTTTCTCCGCTCGATGAATCCACCTTAACAGAGTTGGACAAGTGGGTTATGGCGCGTCTAAATCGTCTCATTGGTGAGAGCCGACGGGATTATGATTCTTTTCAGACTGATAAATTGATGCACAAAATAAATCGGTTTATTGATGATCTCTCAAATTGGTATGTCCGTCGTTCCAGACGTCGTTTCTGGAAGAGTGAGAATGATACGGATAAATGGGCTGCCTATCATACTCTTTATCAGGCACTTCTGTCTCTCTCGAAGCTTATCGCACCCGTTACGCCATTTTTTACTGAAGCGATCTATCAGAACCTGGTGGTTGCTTTGGATCCTGAGGCTCCACAGAGTATTCACCTCTGCCGTTTTCCCGAAGTGGAAGAACGCTGGTTAGATGAGGATCTGTTGAGACGTGTTGATGTAGTGATCAAGACAGTTGAGTTGGGACGTGCAGCGAGAAATAAAGCTAATTTGAAGGTACGTCAGCCATTGGCTAATGTTTCAGTCTTCTTTCCTGGTGAAAAGGATCGATCATATGCCAAGGATCTGCAGGAACAAGTCCTGGAAGAGCTGAATATCAAAACATTAACTGTGGTTGAAACTGCAGATGATCTGGTCCAGTTTGACGTCAAACCAAACCTGGGCTTACTGGGTCCAAAATATGGTAAAGATATGGGGCAGATCACCCAGCTGATTAGAGCCGCAGACCCACAGGACTTGTTGAAGCAGTCCAAGGCTAAGACAAATATTCAGCTTGGCACATTTGAGTTACTTCCTGAAGAATTGCTGATTTCAACAATTGAGCCTGAAGGTCAGGCTGTGGTCGAGGAAGCTGGAGTTGTCGTTGCAGTGGATACTGAACTGAGCGAGGCACTGATCAGTGAGGGAATGGCTCGAGATTTTATCCGGAATGTCCAAAATATGCGTAAAGATGCTGAATTTGATGTCTCAGACCGTATCAACATTTATGTAGATGCAGATGAAGAACTTCAATCGGTGATCAGTGAACATCAACAATATATTGCTAATGAGACCTTAGCTGAAAATATCAACTTTAAAGCAAAGAGTGATGTGTTCCAGGCTGAATTCAAACTCGGCAGTAGTGTCTGTAAAGTGGGGGTTGAACGCCATTAAACAGATGCTGAAATATCTTGGTCTTACAGCACTCATCGTGGCGCTGGATCATGGAACCAAGTACTGGGCCATTGTGGCACTTAAGGGCAAAGCCGCCTGGCCCCATGGATGGACCTTGTTTCGGTTTGACTATGCTGAGAATTACAATATGGCTTTTAGCATGTCATTTATACCCATGCCTCTGGTGAATACACTTGCTATAGGTGCCATGGGCTTATTGTTTTACCTGCTCTGGGATTACAAAGATAAACACGTCATGCCTAGCATTGGCTTAGCCTTAATTCTCGGCGGTGCATTTGGCAATATCCCAGAACGTTTGATCCGGGGTTATGTTGTCGATTTTTTAAGTGCGGACTGGCCGGACTGGTTATTCTTTACCCGTTGGCCCACCTTCAATATTGCTGATTCAGCCGTGAATATTGGAATGGTACTCTATTTGGGGTATGTGTTCTTTGTTGAAGGTAAACAGAGTAAAACAGATTTGCCAAGTGAGTCAGTGAGCCCAAACAACTAACTCCTAACTTTCTAACTCATATATCTTTTCATTTCGTGCCCTAAATGCTATATTTAGGATAGTTGATTTAAAGTGCCCTTATTGAAATATTCTGTCTTCATACTACCCTTACAAAACAACAAATAGTCAGGAATTACGAACGCTGATAACTAAAGCTGAACCATACAGCTCCACAATTGAGACATTCGAGATCGTTGTTGATCCTCAACAGAAACCCATTCGTCTGGATAAATTTGTGGCTTCTCGTTTACCATCAAATATTACGCGGAACCAGATTCAAAGATTACTAAAAGCTGGTAAGGTCAGAGTTGATGATAAAGTTGTGAAGGCCAGTCACCAAATTCTACCTGCTCAGAAAATCGTGGTCGAATATGAATTGCCACAGTCACCAACCCTATATGGTGAGAACATCGCTCTGGATATTGTTTTTGAGGATGACTATCTCATAGTTGTTAATAAGCCCGCCGGTCTCATAGTCCATCCCGGTGCCGGAAATGCTACGGGTACCTTGGTCAACGCTTTGATCTATCATTGTGAACACCTTTCCAATGATAATGGTCTCCTGAGACCTGGAATTGTCCATCGTTTAGACAAGGATACTTCTGGATTGCTTATCTCTGCGAAAGACAATCGAGTTCATTCAAACTTGAGGTCACAATTCTCAAAACGCACAATTGAGAAATACTATTATGCTTTGGTCTGGGGGCGTTTCTCAGATGATACAGGAGAAATTGATGCACCTATTGGGCGTAGTCCAAAGAATCGTAAAAAATTTACTGTGATCGAAACGGGCAAACCTTCTCTGACACGTTATGAAGTTCTAGAGCGATTTGAATTTCTGACCTTGGTGAGAGTCAAACTTGAAACTGGTCGAACTCATCAGATCCGGGTACATATGACCCATACCAATCATCCGCTTTTTGGTGATCCATATTATGGTGGGCGTAATTCTAATATTATTAGTTTGAACATGCGCAATAGACAACTGGCAGCCCGCTTACTGGGAATGCTGAATCGTCAAGCGCTTCATGCACGTCGCTTGATCTTTAACCATCCTTTAACAGGGGAAACTCTGGATTTACGGGCGCCCATGCATGATGACTTTGAACAGGTGTTAGAAGTCCTGAGAGCAGAGAGCCAATTCTAATGCTATTTAAGAGCAGCCACAGATTAACACAGATTAACGCGGATGTGAAAAAGGTGAAGAGCGGTATTACTGTCGGCTTCCTAGGATTACAAAATTCATTAATACGGTCCTTCTCTGATAATGTACATAGAAAAAAAGTATCCCTGAATATCTGCTTGCCCGGCGTAGCTCATAGGGCGCAGACGAGTGAATATCCGTGGCTAAATATCAATGCTATCTCAGGCAGTAATTCCTATGGCTAAGAATTTTTCTAATCATATTGAGGATTTTTTAGTCTGGATTGAGGTGGAGAAACGCTATTCGCCAGAAACAATCCGTGGTTACCAAATTGACTTGGCTCAGTTTCACGCTTTTTTGGAAGAGTATGACAAGGAGTGTATCCTAGACCCAGAGCAAATTAACCGAGGAGTGGTACGCAGTTTCTTGGGCTACCTCTCAGGGGACTTGAAACAACAACCGCGTTCTGTGGCTCGGAAGCTGGCAGCTTTAAAATCGCTGTTTAAATATTTACATCGGGAAGGTCTTGTGACATTGAACATTGCATCTTATGTCCATACACCCAAACTTCCAGGTGTTATTCCAAGTTATTTGTCAGAAAAGCAGATTGTGGCTGTACTTCATGAGTTGGGAGAATCGGACAGTTGGATGGGTAAGCGTGATTTGGCTATTGTTGAGTTGTTCTATTCCACCGGAATGCGTGTATCTGAACTCTCAGGTTTGACATCTGCTGATTTGGATAGGAGCAAAGGAACCGTGACAGTCTTAGGAAAAGGATCAAAGCAGAGGGTGATCCCAGTTGGACAGTATGCCTGGGAGGCGATTGAGAATTATCAGTATGCCGTTAAACACAAATTTGGCACCAGAGAGCACGATCAAGCTTTGTTTTTGGGTAAAAATGGTCAAACTCTTGGACCAAATGGGATTCGATTGAGGGTCAAGAAGGCGATCAGTGCCATTGCAGAGATGAAAAAAATGAGCCCTCATGTTCTCAGACATACTTTTGCAACACACCTGCTAAATGCAGGGGCAGACCTTATGGCGCTCAAAGATCTACTGGGACATGCGAACCTTTCCACAACTCAAGTGTATACTCACGTGCAAGTGGATAAAATGAAAAAAGTATTTCAAAAAGCTCATCCAAGAGCTGGAAAAAAATAAAATGATCGTTAATCACTATAAAACTGGAGGCGCAAATGAACGTAAGCATCGTCGCTCGGCACTTTAACATCTCTGATAAGACTCGAGAATATATTCAGAATGAGGTGGATCATCGACTCGGACTAGTCTTTGACAGAATAGTTGATTGTAAGGTTGTCGTGGAAAAGACGAAGAAGGACTATATTGCTGAGGTTGTTGTAAATGTCCCTGGCGAAACTATAACAGCAAAACAAACGAGTGATGATCTCTCCAAGTCTGTCGATTTAGTGGTTAAAAAAACAGTCAAACAACTATCAAAACATAAAAATAAATGGAAACGCCCAATTGCTCCGGATAAACAGTTTGTAACATCGTCTGAAACGGAGTAAATGGAACAAAGAGGTATTGTAATATGAGACCAGAGGAAAAAAGACAAGAAATCATTGTCGGTGTTGTCGTACTGACCATCCTGACTGCTATGATCTTAGGAATTATGTGGGGAAAAAAGTATGACATATTTTCCTCTAGAGGGTATTATGTAGTCCGAGTTGCTCGAGCCAGTGGACTGCAAGAGGGCGACCCAGTAACGGTCTCGGGTGTTCCCAAGGGAATAGTGGACGATTTTATCGTCAGGAAAGATTCAGTCGATATAATTATTGGAGTAGATAAGGACATTATCCTATATAGTGATGCTTATGCGATTATCTCGAACCAGGAATTATTGGGATCGAAAAAGGTAGAAGTTAATCCGGGAAATTCAGGTAACCCACTCGGTGAGCATGGTATCTTTCGTGGCACATTTGCCGGCGGTTTAGAGGATATTTTTGAAACAACAGGTGCTATTTCAACTGACTTCCAGACGCTCATAGGGAATTTTAATAAAACCTTACTGCTATTGAATAAGGCCATGGAAGAGGATGTTCAGGCAAGCTTGCATAGTATTCACATGACTGCCCGACTCATAGATTCTCTCATGGTTGCTGATATTCAACCAGGTCTATTAGCTATGAAAGGAACATTGCTTAAAGCTGAAAACATGGTGGATACCAAACAGGGTGATATTGAAGCCATTGTTACCAATTTAAAAAATGTATCTGTTACCTTGAATGCTCTAGTGGATGATAATAAGGGCAAGCTGGGTCGATCACTGTCTAATTTGGACAAAGTAGGGCAGGACTTGAGTGGATTAAGTAAGCGTTTGAATGATCCCAAGACCAGTCTTGGCAAATTGACCCAATCCGACTCCCTCTATCAGAAATTGGATAGTATTACGGTTAATATCAATGCCATTGTAAAAGATCTTAAAGAGAACCCCAAAAGGTACCTCGAGCATGTGAACGTGAATGTCGATATGTTTGGCGGAGGAGATAAAAAGTAGTGCGAGTCGTTATTCCTGCTGCTGGGGTTGGGGAACGTCTCCGGCCTTATACTCTAACTGTGCCTAAAGTGATGATCAGTCTGGCTGGCAAGCCGTTGATCGGTCATATTTTGGATGCTGTCACTTTTCCCGGTGTCACCTCAATTTCTCTTATTGTAGGTTATAAAAACGAGCAGGTTGAGGAATATGTAAGTCGAAATTATTCTCACTTGCGATTGGACTACCCTTTCCAGGCCGAACGGAAAGGTTTGGGGCATGCTGTTCTTCAAGGATTAGAGGATAAAGAGGAAGAAGTTCTCATCCTGCTTGGTGATACAGTTTTCGATGTGGATTACGAACATTTCACCAGTATTGGTCAAAATGCGATTGCCGTCGTAAAGGTTGATGATCCTCATCGATTTGGGATCGCAGAAATCGATACGGAAAACCAGGTAACTCGCTTAGTAGAGAAACCGGATGAACCAAAATCTGATCTGGCATTAGCTGGCATGTATTACATCAAGGATCAGCGGATTTTGAAGGCTGCAATTGAAAAATTAATCACTGATAATATCACTACTCGGGGCGAGTATCAACTGACCGATGCTCTCCAATACATGCTAGAAACTGGAGAGGTCATTCAGGCTGTTGAGATCAATGGCTGGTATGATTGTGGTACCATTGATTCGCTCCTGGAATCACATCGGTTTTTACTTAAACACAATGTGTCCGAGGAAATTGAAAGATCCTGTACCATTCACCCGCCAGTATTTATTCATCCCGATGCGAAAGTGACTAATTCTACAATTGGGCCGTATGTAACTATTGATGCAGGGAGTCGTGTAAGTGGATCTACTATTGAAGAAACTATTATTGGTCGTGAAACAAGCATAAATAATGTGAAGCTTGGCCATAGGCTGATCAGTAACCATTCTGTCGAAGGAAATGTTGAATCTGGCCTGAGCGAAAGAATACAATCAGAACTTAAATTAAGTTGATTTATCTATGAATATGGCTAAAATGAAAACTTGGAATTGTTAATTTAACTGGAGTAAAGAATGTCGTATTTATTTTCATCTGAATCTGTAACAGAAGGGCACCCGGATAAGATCGCTGATCAGATATCTGATGCTGTTTTGGATGCAATATTAGAGAAAGACCCGCAAGGTCGGGTTGCTTGTGAAACCTTTGTTACCACAGGTCTGGTCATGATCGCTGGAGAAATCACAACATCGGCTTATGTTGATATTCAACGTATTGCCCGTGGAACCATAAAAAGAATCGGTTATACAGATTCACTTATGGGATTTGATTATAAAACTTGTGCAGTACTCATTAGCATCGATAAGCAGTCCGCTGACATCTCGCAAGGTGTTGATGATGATGACCATGAACAGGGTGCTGGAGATCAAGGGATGATGTTTGGCTATGCCTCAGATGAGACAGATGCGCTTATGCCCATGCCAATTTATTTGGCACATGCCTTGACAAAACGCCTGGATGATGTTCGTAGGGAAGGAACTCTACCTTATTTACGACCCGATGGAAAATCCCAGGTCACTGTTCAGTACAACTCAGAGACCCACAAACCAGAAGCTGTAACAGCTGTGGTTATCTCCAATCAACACGAAGATGGTGTTGATGTTGAGAGCGAAATGCACAATGATATTGTTGAGCACGTTATTAAACCCGTACTGCCCGAAAATATGGTCGACTATAATGACTTAAAGATTTTTGTAAACCCAACCGGTCGATTTGTGGTTGGTGGCCCACAGGGCGATGCTGGATTAACAGGACGGAAGATCATTGTGGATACCTATGGTGGTTATGCGCCTCATGGTGGAGGAGCCTTCTCCGGGAAGGATCCAAGTAAAGTTGACCGATCTGCAGCCTACATGGCTCGCTATATTGCTAAGAATATTGTTGCTGGAAAAGCTGCCCAACGCTGCACCGTTCAGTTAGCTTATGCCATTGGAGTTGCTGAACCTATTTCCATCCTGGTTGATTCCCACGGTACCTCAGAACACTCAAACAGTGAGCTGGAAGCTATGGTTCGGAAGGTTTTTCCGCTGAAACCGGCAGAAATTATCAAGCATTTGGATCTGAAGCGTCCCATTTATGCTAAAACAGCTTCATACGGACATTTTGGTCGAGATGAATTCCCATGGGAAGCTATCGACAAGACCAAAGAAGTAAACGAAAACTTAAAGTAAGGTGTAGGTCGAACAGAGATCTACTTAGAGAACATATGGAAACAAATACAATAGATTATAAAGTCGCAGATCTCAATTTAGCTGCATTCGGACGTGAGGAAATTCTTCTGGCAGAAAAAGAAATGCCAGGTTTGATGGAACTCAGAAATAGATATGGTGACTCAAAACCGTTGACCGGTGCCCGCATCGCAGGGTGTATTCATATGACCATTCAGACTGCTGTGCTCATCGAGACCTTGATCGAGCTTGGAGCTGAGGTTAGATGGTCCAGCTGCAACATTTTTTCGACACAGGACCATGCTGCTGCAGCCATTGCAGATTCCGGTATCCCAGTTTTTGCCTGGAAGGGTGAAACTGAGGAAGAATACTGGTGGTGTATTGACCAAACCTTGGATTTTAATGGACAGGGACCAAATCTACTTTTAGATGATGGTGGCGATCTGACTCAAATTATACTTGAGAATCATCCAGAGATGCATGCTGAGATCAAGGGTGTTTCAGAAGAAACAACCACAGGTGTTCACCGTCTATATCAACTTATGGAAGAAAATGCCCTTCCATTCCCAGCTATCAATGTGAATGACGCTGTGACCAAGTCTAAATTTGACAATAAATATGGCTGCCGTGAATCCCTGGCAGATGGTATCAAACGCGGTACTGATATTATGCTGGCAGGTAAGAAAATTGTGATCGCTGGCTATGGAGATGTTGGCAAAGGTTCTGCTCAATCAATGGCAGGCTATGGAGCCAAAGTTTTTGTAACTGAGATTGACCCAATTTGCGCACTGCAAGCTAGCATGGAAGGTTTTGAAGTAGTCACCATGGAAGAAGCTGCATCATTTGGTGATATTTTTGTCACAACCACAGGTTGTAAAGATGTCATTCGTGGCGAGCATATGGAGAAAATGAAAGACAATGCCATCATGGCCAACATTGGCCATTTCGATCATGAGATTGATGTGGCTTGGCTAGAAAATCAACCTGGGATCAACGAGCATAATATCAAACCTCAAGTAGATCGATTTGAATTCCCCGACGGAAAATCTTTGATCTTACTTTCCAGAGGTCGTTTGGTGAATCTCGGTAATGCCACGGGACATTCATCTTTTGTCATGTCAACATCATTCACCAATCAGGTATTGGCCCAGATAGCACTGTTTGAAGGTAATGTAGAAGCTGGAGTTCAGGTTTTACCAAAAGAACTGGATGAGGAAGTTGCCAGATTACATTTGGCACACTTAGACATTCATTTAACTGAGTTAAGTGATGACCAAGCTGACTATTTAGGTATTTCTCGAAAAGGACCATTCAAACCGGATCATTATCGGTATTAAAAAAGAGGTGTAAATCATCTTTAGTAAACTCAGAGGACGTATTGCCGGACTTATCCTTGCGCTGACATGGGGTGTTTTGGTGATCCAGTGCGACTTTGGTTTACCTACCAAGGTGGTCATGCCCACATGGCATATCACATTGACGATTCCGCTAGTCTCTGAAAACTATCCTCTTGATGGTCTGCTTGGATCTGATACAGCTGGATCCATTCTAGTTTATGGTGATTCAGTAGATACCAACAGCGATGGATTTATGGATATTCTTTTGCCGGATACTTTGTCTGATTATCCTGGTGGTCTCTATATCACTCTTGAAAATGATCTTCCACCCATTACGCTACCGGAGGACATGTTTGTCATACCTGGGCAGGACCCCATGGCCTTGGGTGTGGGGCCCATTAGTCTAGGTGCTATCATGCCGAGTGAATTGGATTCCGGAATTACCCAGTCTGTGGACACCACAATGACCATGTCGGCTATGGGTCTCAATATGGCAGATATTATTATTGAAGATATCCCAGACGCAAGGTGTGATAGTTTATCTCAAACTAAGAGTGATACGATCGTCTTCTCATTTGGGAATGATCCTTCGGATCTGAATTTTGCTGGGGATGTGAGTTTTCCCGGATACACAAAGACAATCAATGGAAGTATCCCATCCACGAGTCAGCAAGGTGGATGTACTGATTGCGGAACAACTCCCGAGACATTTGTATGTGATACTTCATACGCATACACATCAGATGCAACCGTTGATGTTGCTGAAGTAATCCTACCTACAGTACATGAAGGATTTGCCATACTTCCCAGCCCATCAGACTTGCCGGCTGGAACGCCTATCGAAAGTTTTGAGTCCGCCACCATATCAACGGGATCCATTAGTTCTACGATTAACAATCAATTGCCGCTGTCAGCCTCAAACCTTGGATTGACTGTTTATACAAAAAAAGCAAATGGTGACACAACCACTTTGCATGACCATACATTCTCAACTCTGGCACCTTATATGGATGGTGCAGGAGCGAGTGACAAGACATCGAGTTTGAATGGTGTCGCCTTATTCGATAGTCTGATCTTTGAGTTTACAGGTACTATTGATTCAACAGAAGATGGCGACACTCTGAATTTCCCTCAAGGTGTAGATCCATTTTTTCAATATAGTTTTCTTATAGATATCGATGGCTTCCAAAGTATGCAGATCAACATGAAGGACACCACCATCACCTTCAAACAGGTTATGAATACAAGCTCTAGTGATGATGGGGGACAGGGCTTTAGTGTAGAGATCGTTTCTGCTTCATTCAAAGACAATGTTGCCGCAGCCGATACGAATAGATTGAGCATCTCCATCGATAATCGAATGGGTTTGGATATATCTGCCCTGAGTATCAATCTTAAAAATTTCTATGAAACTCAAGCAGATTTAGATGCAGGTGTTTCTGAGACCATTCTTTTCCAGGTTCCTGATAGTACAACGGCAGATACCATTGTTGTTCTGAATGGTCACATTCTGAGTAACACCACTGGCGGAGATGAACCGATTGACTCGCTGCTTATTGAAACCTTGGTTCAGTTTAGCTCAGGCAACGGGCCAACAACCATACTCTATCCATTCCCGGAGGAGATGGTTATGGATGTCAATGTTCAAATGACCGCATTGAGAATTGAAGATCTGGTTGGACTTTTTGACATCAGCTTTGAGATCAGTGAGCAAGAACAGCCCTTGAGTTTGCCCGGTCTGGTGGGTGGTATTACTTTTGGGGAAGCTATCCTTGGAATCACTTTGACAAATGAGTTTGCAGTAAACCCAGGACTGGGTCTCCAAGTCAAAGGGTATAAGGGAGATGATAGTGTTGTGGTTGTAGTAAACCCAGATTCTGTCACCTTTGATGCTGGTAGTCTAGCCGAACCGGTTGAAACAGATATCAAGATCAGCCGCGACTATGTTCGAAAAACAGTGGACAGTACAGAAGTTATTGTGCAGCATTATGACACTGGAGATAATATTGTCAATCTAATGGCCATGTTACCTGATCGTGTATCAGTAGGTGGTGATGCTCAGATATCTCCCGATAGTCTTAGCTCAATCACAGCCGGTGCTACCATCTCAGGAAAATGGCGTTTCGAGGTTCCATTCCTACTGAGCGTAGCCGCAGGCGGAGTAGAATTTATGCCGCCGAACTTTTCAACGATGGCAGCATTGGATTCTAGCACTATTGAGCAATTGGCAGGTAGTAATGGCATCCCTGATGAGTCGGATATGCTACTGAGTTCCACCATTAATACTATAATCTTTAATGAGATAGGCCTGGGCTTTGGTTTGGAGATACTGGTCTCTGATCTTCCCTATTTTCCATTCTACAGTAGTTTACAGAACAAGATGTTGGTTTCAGCCGATCTTGATCAAGATGGCACAGCTGACACCTTAGATCTCAATTTAGATTCACTTATTCGTCATCCCATGATCAAAACTTTAGAGTTACAAATCCCGGGAGGGGGTACAGACCCTGCAACCGGTTTGGTCATTGATGGAATGGAAGGTTCTGGGGAATATAGCTACTCCGCAGATTTTAATTTGGATGAGGAGGATGCAGATTCCACTTATGGCACGCTAAAGCATCTAAAATACGCCTTCCTTGATACATTCATGTTGACCAGATCAGACACAATTTTTGCCGATGTGGCAGATGCCTTAACTCGTTCAGGTCTTGCAGCTCCTACCGTAGCAGATAGTCTTTACAATTTGACCTTGAATGAAAATGGAAAAGAATTACTCCTGATGATGGATGTCAGTCGCTATGGTGAACTGGGTTGGTTAATTGAAGCAAAAGATCACTATATCGCTACGAAATTCATTTTAAATGAGACACCCAATCCAGCCTTGCTATCCTTTTCTGCTGGGATAGATGTGACTGCCTACATGCAATTCATTCTGAATTCTGCTCCAATATTTAGTAGCGCAGAGGAGGATACGACCCAATGATGAGACTTGCTCTCATAGCTAGTCTTCTGGTCATATCCATTGGATCTGTGATAGGCCAAGCACATATCGATGCTCGGGGACTGGGTCTATGTAATGCCTATACGGTGACATCAAGAGGAATCGCCTCCGTGGGGATCAATCCTGCTAATTTGGGCTTCACTGACGAAGTAAAGTTCAGTGCAGACATTTTTGATTTCCAGATAGGAGCATTTAACAACTATATGTCTCTGGCTCTCTTCAATCGTTTTTTTACAGGGGATATAAATGGGGACGGACTTAACCTAGAGGAAATGATGCCAGATAGAGATATGACCCGTAAAGAATATCTTTTATCTCAACTCCCTGATGATGGTTATACAATCGGACTGGGAGTTTCTTTGCCAATCCCGCTACTCAACATATCTTGGGGAAACTATGCTTTTAGCACTGGACTAGAATATTTCCAGCGCTTTACTCTTCCTAGCGGAATACTTGAGATGGCTCTCGAGGGAAATCCCGTGGGGAAGGCTTATGATATGGCTGTATCGCAAGACATTATAGTTGTATCCAACATGGGATTCTCCTTTGCAATTCCCTTCGAGAGTTACAACGTAGGAGCTACGGTCAAATATTTAGCAGGTTTGGGATTTGCCAGTGTTGATTCTTCTGGAGGGACTTTTACTACGCTTCCAACGGGCTTAGAATCAGATGCGTTTTATCGATTAACAAGTGCTATTGGTGGTAATGGTCTGGCTGTTGATGTTGGCCTTACTTCTCAAAAAATGGGCAACTGGCAATATGCAGTGGCGATCAATAATATTATCGGCTTTATTAATTGGGGTAATGATGACAATATTATCGGCAGAAACATTAATTTTATTGAAGGAGTAATGCCCTTACGTAGCTGGCTGCAAATACCTGACGATGGCAACGCATTATCCTCCAGTACTGTTCGTACGCTTGAAATGGAGAACGTGGGTGTTACTGGCGCCCTTGCCAACTCAGATAGTCTGTTTGAGATTAAGGATCAAACGGTAGCAGTCCCAGATAGCATTCGCATGAATTATCCGGCCATTTTTAGGCTTGGAGCCAGTTATCAATATGAAAATGATTTTATTGTCGTGGCAGATCTCTCTGCAGGTCTGGATGATTACTATTTTGCTGATCGCACCTGGCGAATCGCCCTAGCCGCTGAATGGCTCCGGTTCAAAATGGTTCCGCTAAGGTCTGGATTTGCCTTTGGTGGTCCCTATGGCCGTGAAGCATCACTTGGTATTGGCGCCCACCTTCTATGGTTCGATGCTGATTTTGCCCTCAAATTTCTGGGAGGCATGTCACTAACTTCTGCCGAAGGAATAGAGTTTGGAATCAATTTCCGATTTAAACGTTAAACAACCAATCTAAAGACAAACTTATATAGCCTGTAGGGGCCAATCTGAGTGCAGAGCACCTAAGATTAACTATTTCTTCGATGTTTGAATAAATAACCAGACCCCAACGAGAAGCATGATCACATTTCCAAACCAAACTGCAATGGATGGGTGCATGGAGCTATTGTAGGCAATTTTTTGACCACCAATCAATAAGATATAGTAGACAAATAAAGCGACTACACTTTTACCCACTCCCAGCGCCAGGTTTTCCCGTGTACCTTGTAAGGCAAAACTGATCCCCAAGAAAATGACAATGAAGCCTGTCATTACAAAAGCCATCTTAAAATGAAAATCTACCACCCATCTATGAGGATTGAGACCCAGCAGTTTTTTCTTTTCAATGAACTTATTTAATTGAAATATATTCATCTCATTCGGACGAATTTGCTCCTTTTGAATATCGAGGGGGGTCAGTGTGAGGGGTAAATCATCTGATTCGCTTATCCTTGAAAACAGGAGGTGTCCATCTGAATCAAAACTCCGCCTAAGTCCCTTACTCTTATTCCAACTGCTTAAAGAATCGCTCCACTGCATCTGAGCATAATCCCATCGTTCAGTGATACCTGAATCCCGATAAGCTAACACCGAAATGTCTTTACCTTTATTCTTGGTCACATCATATGATTTGATCACGATGATGTTTCCATTAAGATCCTGGCGGACCACTTCTTTTAATTTCTTGGGGCTCCTGGCAGGTTTTAAAACATTCCTTGTTATCTCCTTATGCTTGTGGTTGAATGGCATGACCACAAGATTTTGGAAGACAAATTGGAAAAGTGTAAAGAAGATTCCCAGCATAAGCAAAGGGCGTGCAATCCTTAACATGCTGATCCCCGATGCACGCATGGCGGCGATCTCGTAATGCTTATTTAAAGTTCCCAAGGAGAAGACGGTGGCTAAAAGCATACTCATAGGTAGCGCAGTATCAATAAAGTAGGGTAAACTATAGCCATAAAAAACCAGCATAAGACTGGCATCAACCCCGGCGTCGACAAAGTTATCAATCTTCTCAACGAAATCAGCGATGGTAAAGACACCAACTAGACCTAGAAGAACTGAACCCATGGTAGAAAAAAAAGATCGCATGAGATAACGATCTATGAGCGAAAGAAAACCCAAATCAATACCTCGGCTTAACGTTCCTGGATGAAGACAGTTTCCACTCGGGTTGCAGTGGATGAGGAAATCACAAAACGATGAGATTTAGTTAAATATTGCTCATTCTTTTGAGGAATATGGCCTAGACTTTCGATGAGGAAGCCTGCCAGAGTTTCGTATTCACCCAGTGGAATTTCAAAGTCAAATTGTTCATTTAATAGATCGATTTCGGCATTCCCCTTGACCAATAAACCCTTATCAAGCTCCTGAACAGGGGAGTCTTCTTCATCAAATGCGTCAGTAAATTCACCAAATAACTCCTCGGAGATATCTTCCATGGTGATGAGCCCTGCAGTTCCACCATACTCGTCGATGACAATGGCAATAGATAAGCTTTTGATCTTCATCTCCTGTAGAAGTTCAGCAGCAGCTTTTGTCTCAGGGACAAAGTAAGCTTCACGCAGCACATCGCGTAATTCAGTCGCACCTCTGAAAATATCATGGAGAAAGACAATCCCTTTGATATCGTCAATGGTCTCTTCATAAACAGGTAATTTTGAAAATCCAGATTCCATGAAGGCTGACTCAACCTCCTGAATGGAACTATTGATGTCAATAGAGGTCATATCCGGTCGGGGTGTCATGACTTCACTAATGGAGGTGTCTTTGAAGGTGAAAATACGGGCAATGGTCTGACGCTCATGCACGTCTACACCGCTTTCTTCTCTCGGGTCATTGAAAAGTAAATGGAGTTCTTCAGTATCCAGATTTGTTTGACTCTCGATCTCATCACTTCTGAGGATTTTCCTCCGGTAAATATTTAAGATGAAAGTCAGTGGATAGAGCAATATCTCAGCAACGCGTACAAATCGCCCAAAGAATAACATGGAGGCATTTGGAAATTCACGAAACAGGGTTTTTGGAATTATTTCTCCGAAAATCAGGACGCTGGAAGAGATGATCAACAGGATCAAGGCTTCGCTGGATATCACTCGTATCAACATGATCGTTGCAAAGGAGGTGGTCATGATATTGGCAATATTATTACCGACCAATGTGGCAGTTAAGAATTTCTCAGGTTCTTGACTGGCTTTCATTGCAGAAGCAGAACCTTTGACAGCACGGCGTTGCCAAACTTCCAGTTGAAGTCGGTTGGAAGAGAGTAAGGCTATCTCAGCGCCAGCAAAAAGGAAGCTTAGAATAAGTCCGATAATGGCAAGAATAATCTCTATCATGCTGCAATACGAATAAAATAATGGGTTTGGTTCATCTTCACGTCCAACATACTCATAATATAATTGGTATCAAGGGGGAAGGGTAGCGGGGTCTTTAATCAAGGTATAAGTTACCAGGCAGAAAAATACTCATTTCATTCCCTTGCTGGGCGATTATTCTATATACCTATGGTAGCCCTAGAACAATCTCACAATGAGTTCTTATTCAATGTCTGGTCAAATGAACAATCCCAGGAGCGGAAACGTTTTTTTGCTCTAGGTATATTGGGGTCAGCAGTAACGCTATACGATAAGATCGGACTTGGGGAATGGCTACCTCGATTCGAAGCTGTCCTTGATAAGGAGATAATTGAAGAGGCTGTACTCCAAACACATCTTTTCGCTGGTTATCCTAAGACTATTGAAGCCTTAAAACAGGTTCGGAAATATTATCCACAGCCCAACTCTGAAAAACAAGTAGATGATCATTGGGAATCAGGTCTGGCTACGAGTAAACTTGTATACGGGAAACATCATTCAAAATTAATTGATGCTATGGATAAACTACATCCTGACCTGACTCGTTGGATGATTGAGGATGGTTATGGGCGTGTTTTATCTAGACCGGGCATGAGTCTACAAGAAAGGGAGATTGCAGCATTAGCATCTCTCATGGCTTCTGGAATGGTGAACCAGTTTAGGGCTCATTTACGTGGAGCTGTATTTGCTGAAATAAACATAGATGATATCATTTGGTTTACAAACACCTTTCAAGTTATTATTGCCCCCGATATGAAAGAGGCTTTTCAAAAAGTGATAAACCAGGTATTAGCCAATGTTCAAAGCGCGCTTAACCGCGAAGAACGCCCTTCGACTTCGCTCAGGACAGGCTCCGGATGCTGAGATCAATGGCAATAAAAAAACATACACGACTAGTCGTATTGGCAACAAATCGGTTGTCTTTGTAAGAGTATAGACGCAAGATATTGCGTCTTAATATATTATTTTTGGGGAGTGAGATAGAGAATACAATGACATCGAAACTAGGGAAATTATTGACTGAACAGCGGAATCCCAACAGCATGAATCTGGATTCAGACTCAATTCGAGACGTCCTGGAAATAATCAATCGGGAAGACCAGATAATTGCTGAGCGAGTAGCCGAACAAATGGATGACATTGAAAAAGCTACTAAACTGGTAGATGCGGCCTTTCATAAAGAAGGTCGGTTAATTTATACTGGTGCTGGAACGAGTGGACGTTTAGGAGTCCTGGATGCTTCAGAGATACCACCCACATACAATGCGTCTCCGGAACGGGTCCAGGGATTTATTGCAGGTGGTGATACGGCATTAAGAAATGCTGTTGAAGGAGCCGAAGATTTTCCGGAAGACGGAAAAAAACTCATGGATAATATTGGACTCACTGACAAAGATGTCGTCATGGGTATTGCCACCAGTGGAGTCACCCCTTTTGTTCTTGGGTCTTTGAAGAGGGCCAGAGAGGTTGGAGCTGCCACCATTTTTTTCACCTGTGCTGATCGTAATCACATTGAAATTGATGTAGATGTTTTAATCTCTGTTCCCGTCGGTCCTGAAGTGGTTACAGGTTCAACTCGAATGAAATCTGGCACAGCTACCAAGATGGTCCTCAATATGATAACAACCACAGCCATGGTGCAACGGGGAAAGGTTTTTGAAAACCTCATGGTAGATCTCAAGGCTACAAATATCAAACTTGAAGATCGTGCTCGTCGCATTATTTCAACCATTACTGGCTGTAGCTATGATGTAGCCACTGATTTATTAGCCAAGACGGACAATTACGTCAAGGTTGCCCTGGTTATGTATAATAGCAATGCCTCAGCAGAGGAAAGTCGCCTATATTTAGATCGCTTTGATGGCAATATCCGCCAAGCAGTGGAAGAGCTTGAGAAAAATAATCAATAGCCACAGAGAGCATTCTTAACTTTGCGACTCTACGACCTCTGCGAGAGGACATGATAAGCCTCAAACTATACGACAAACATCTGGGTTTGATTATTAACTTTAACGTCAAATTATTGAAAAACGGAATTAAGAGAGTTTTACACAATATATAACTCTGTGTGCTCTGTAAACTCTATGGTGAAAAAAATAGAATTGGAGAAATTATAAATGAACATCAATGAATTTATCTTTAGAGAATATGACATCCGCGGTGAAGTAGCTGTCGATTTTCCGGAAGAAGTCGTAGTTGCCTTAGGGAAAGCATTTGCAACCCTGGTTAAACGTCGTGGGGGAAAGAAGATCACTCTGTCTGGTGATATCAGATTGACCACACCTCAATTAAAAGAATATTTTAAAGCAGGCGCCTTATCCACTGGAATCAATGTCATGGATATTGGAA
>CAZOBQ010000024.1:0-23005 GCA_964578155.1 uncultured Lentisphaeria bacterium | reverse complement strand
AGATCTACACGGTGATGAACACTCTTTCCCTACACGACGCTCTTCCGATCTATTTACCGAAAGATAGATAGTTCCTTTGGTGGGTAATATATTTCCTGCACCTATTTCAGCTTTGGCGAAGGCTGCTCCCAGCCGACTATCAAGACCAATAACCTCTCCTGTTGATTTCATTTCAGGAGATAGGAAAACGTTCTGCTTAGGAAATTTATTAAACGGAAAAACAGGTTTTTTTACAGCAATTAGCGCATGTTTAGGGCGTGTAAGATCCAAATCTTTCAACTTCTTCCCTGTGGCTAACTGAGCAGCATATTTTGCTAGAGGAACATCAGTCACTTTGCTAACAAAAGGTACTGTTCGACTGGCTCTTGGATTCACCTCAAGGACATAGACTGTTCCATCTTTAAGGGCAAATTGGATGTTGATTAAGCCAATTGTTTTTAAAGTTAGAGCCAGATCTCTTGTGTACTGTTCAATCCTCTTCCGATGTCTCGGCAATAGTTGATAAGGTGGGATCACACAAGCTGAATCGCCAGAATGTATTCCCGCTTCTTCTATGTGCTGCAGGATACCACCGATAAAGACATCATCACCATCACATAGAGCATCCACATCAAATTCAAAAGCATCCTCAAGAAAGGCATCAATGAGTACAGGATGGTCTCCGCTGACTAAAGTGGCCTGGGCCATATACATTTTTAATGAATCTTCGTTGTAAACAATTTCCATACCGCGACCACCGAGTACATAGGAAGGTCTTACAAGAACAGGATACCCAATTTTATCAGCAACTTTAGAAGCGTCTTCAAGTGAGAGTGCGGTTCCGTACGATGGTGCTGGAATCTTCAGGTCATCGAGAATGGTGCCGAATTTTTTACGGTTTTCAGCCAGATCGATTGCTTCAGGATCTGTCCCGATAATATTCACACCAGCCGCTTTGAGTCGATTGGCAATATTTAGAGGAGTTTGACCGCCAAACTGCACCAAAACTCCATCTGGCTTTTCAAGGTCCACAATATTCATCACATTTTCAAAGGTGAGAGGCTCAAAATAGAGACGATCTGAAATGTCAAAATCAGTGGAGACCGTTTCCGGGTTACAATTGACCATAATGGTTTTGAAGCCCAATTCATCCAGCCCAAAAACAGCCTGCACACAGCAATAGTCAAACTCGATACCCTGCCCAATCCGATTTGGACCTCCACCGAGGATCATCACTTTTTTGCCCTCTAATGGGACAACCTCATTCTCTGTTTCATAGGTGGAGTAGACATAAGAGGTCCTGGCTGGAAATTCAGCGGCACAGGTATCAACTTCTTTGAAAGTTGGTAATATTTTATGACTTTTTCTGAACTCCCGAATCTCAGCTTCACTTTTGTCTAGACGTCTCGCCAGTTGAATATCAGAATATCCCCGACGTTTAAACTCGCGGATTCCAACTTCCTTCAATTCCGGTTTTTTGTCTAAAGCGAGTTCCTGAATTTGATATAAGAACCAGGGATCAATATCTGTTATCTCATGGAGTGTCTCAAGATCAACTCCACTTTCAAATGCCTTCCAGATCTTGATCAGTCTAAAGGCAGTTGCAAAGCGCATTTTCTTAAGATCAAGATCACGCCCACTGGACACTTTGGGTTCCAAACCATCCAGCCCAACTTCTAACGAACGGAATGCCTTCTGGAGACTTTCCTTGAACGTTCGGCCAATGGACATGACTTCACCTACAGATTGCATTTGGACACCAAGCGTTCCATCAGCAGAAGGAAATTTTTCAAAATCAAAACGAGGAATCTTGGTCACGATATAGTCGATACTGGGTTCAAATGCTGCTAATGTTTCACCAGTGATCTCATTGGGTAGTTCATCCAAGTGATAACCGACAGCCAGCTTTGCGGCAATCTTTGCAATTGGGAATCCCGTAGCCTTAGATGCAAGTGCAGATGAACGACTTACTCTGGGATTCATTTCGATAACGATCATACGGCCTGTTATTGGATCGACTGCAAATTGTACGTTAGAGCCACCAGTTTCTACCCCAATAACACGGAGACACTGAATGGACCAATTCCGCATTTTCTGATACTCTTTATCAGTGAGAGTCAGTGCGGGCGCTACAGTAATTGAATCACCTGTATGAACACCCATAGGATCAATATTTTCGATGGAGCAAACGATGATAGCATTGTCTTTTTTATCTCGGACAACCTCCATCTCAAATTCTTTCCAACCCAGAAGTGATTCTTCAATGAGAACTTCACCAATTGGACTGGCTGAGATGCCTTTTTCAACAAGATCTCTAAATTCTTCAAGATTATAAGCTGTTGCCCCACCTGTTCCGCCCATGGTGAATGAAGGTCTGATGATTGCCGGAAATCCGGTAGACTCAACAATATTGAGTGCTGAGGTGACACTTTGTGCAAAACCGCCTTTAGCAGTATCGATCCCAACACTATCCATGATGGATTTGAATTTCTCTCGATCCTCGGCCTTGTTGATGGCATCCACATCTGCACCGATCAACTCCACCCCAAATTTTTTCAATACACCCTGTTCATCAAGTTTGATAGCCAGGTCAAGTGCCGTTTGTCCACCAACGGTAGGCAGGATCACATCGGGACGTTCTTTTTCAATAATAGCTGAAATGATGGAAGGGGTAAGTGGCTCAAGATAAGTTGCATCTGCCAGTTCTCTGTCTGTCATGATGGTTGCAGGATTTGAATTTACTAAAATGATCCGGTAACCTTCTTCACGTAATGCACGGCAGGCTTGAGTACCGGAGTAGTCAAATTCACAGGCCTGACCAATAACTATGGGACCTGCTCCAAGGATCAAAATAGATTTAATATCAGTTCTTTTTGGCATGTGCATCCATGAGATCAGTAAAATTTTTAAATAAGTAGCGAGAATCATGAGGACCTGGACTTGCCTCAGGATGGTACTGGACGGAAAAAGCTGGAATTTGAGTGCTTCTAACCCCTTCAAGCGTTTCGTCGTTAAGATTAGTGTGAGTAACCTCAAGTGTGGCAGGCAAAGTCTCGGGATCAACAGCAAAACCATGATTCTGACTGGTAATCTCAACAGTTCCATTGATTATATTTTTTACGGGATGATTCGCTCCCCGATGGCCAAATTTCAGCTTATAGGTTTTTGCACCTAAGGCAATAGATAAGATCTGATGTCCCAGACAGATTCCAAATAGTGGCTTTTGACCTGCCAGCTCTTTGACTGTTTCTATGGCATATTGTACAGGTTCAGGATCACCTGGCCCATTGGAAAGAAAAATTCCATCTGGTTTGAGAGCAAGAATCTCCTCTGTAGAGGTTGTTGCAGGGACAATGGTAATGTCACAATCGTGTTCAGCTAATTGTCTTAGAATATTGTGTTTTACACCGAAATCTAGAGCCACTACATGATAGGAAGCGTCTTTTAACTTTGACCAGGTCCATTGGTTTTTACAGGTGACCTCTTTGACCAGATCTTGTCCGGCCATGGAGGGAACACTAGCAAGTTTTTGCTTCAGGACCTCAGGATCAAGGACTTCAGAACTAATAATCCCATTCATGGCGCCTTCATCCCTGATGAGTCGTGTCAGTGCTCTGGTATCAATGCTCTGTATTCCTGCAATTCCAGCTTCAGATAAGTATGAATCTAAACTTTGAGTCGCTCTATAATTTGAATGAATTGGGCTGGCTTCTCTGACAATAAAGCCCTGTACTTGAATCTTATCACTCTCAATATCTTCTGGATTAACCCCATAATTCCCGATTTGGGGGGAAGTCATAGTAACGATCTGTCCCTTATACGAAGGATCAGTGAGAATCTCCTGGTAGCCAGTCATGCTTGTATTAAAACACACTTCACCACCGGAAGTACCGATAGCACCAAAAGATATTCCTTTGAAGTGGATTCCGTTTTCCAGGAGCAGGATGGCGGGCGTTTTCATTAAAGCCTAATGTCACTTTTATTTTACAATGTGCAATGGAAAATGTCAGAAAATCGCTGTAAGTTGGAAAAATATTGCATTAGCAAGAGCGAGTTTGTTTTTCAGAAATTATTATTGTTATATTCTGGTATGAAGTCAGGTTGAGAAAAAATAGTGTATGACAGAGTTGAGGATATGGAATGAGTATTTACTTAAAAACTGAGCGGATGATTTTAAGAGAGTTTGTTGAGACTGATGTGGAGCATTTATTCGAATTGGACTCAGACCCTGAAGTCACTAAATATATCAACGGTGGGAAACCAACACCCAGGAAGCACATCGAAGAAAAGGTCATGCCTCATATTCTTAATTATTATGAAAACGATGATGGATTAGGTATTTGGGCTGCGATGAATCAAACATCAGGCAGTTTCATGGGCTGGTTTCTTTTGAGACCCAATCGAGCAGATGAATCAGAAATAGAATTGGGCTACCGGTTGAAGCGTGAGTTCTGGGGGCATGGCTATGCCACAGAAGGGTCAGAAGCTCTAGTAACAAAAGGATTTAACGAACTCAAGGTGAGTACAATCATAGCTATCGCTGATCCAGAAAATGGTGCATCCCAGAGGGTGATGCAAAAAGTTGGCCTGAAATATGAGAAACAATACGCGGAACCAGACGGCTTTATTGTAGTAAAATATCGACTTGACCGTGAAACCTACACAGAGTGACCGTGTTGGTAACAAGGAGCTGTATTTAATAATACTGGACTAACACCATATACTGTCCTTTATTGTCACGAAACGTAAAGGAGCTGGATGTCCATATTTACTAACAGAATGCAGCGAGAAGCCAAAACCATCAAAGTGATGATTGGCATCTATTGTCGGCATAATCATCAACTGAATGTCAGTGATTGCCCTGAGTGCAATGAAATCCAAAACTACGCTCTTGAACGCCTCAAATACTGTCCTTATCAGGAAGGTAAGACATCATGTAAAAACTGTCCAATACACTGTTACAAGCCAGGAATAAAGGATGATGTTAAAAGGGTGATGCGCTATTCAGGTCCACGTATGGTGCTGAGACATCCCATATTGACACTTTTTCACTTTATTGATGACCGAAGGCGTGAGCCAACTCACACCCCGCAGCTCGAAGTTGTCATGGAAAAAAGTGAAGAGATTAAGGTTCAAAACGCTCAATCTGAGCCCTGTGAACATTTACATACCAAGCAATACATAGAAACCTGAGTCAATTAGCATCCTGTACATTTGCCAACAGGTTGTTAGAACTTGCTATTTATGACAAAACGGGTTACTTTTTTCTGCTAAATTGATTTAATTGTAGTTTAATTATATACTTACAGAATTAATACTGTTGTCGTTTTAAAGATGTCCGAGTAGTATAGGTCAGGCAAAATTTTACAGCATGTATTGTTTGCATTGAGGGGTGGAAACAAGATCAACAATATTCAAACCAAACAAGACTATCACATATTTGATACCCTGCCAGGCGCGCTTATAGAAGTCAGTTTAGCGACTCAATCGGTTATCTATATGAATATCATAGCTCGAGTCATTTTCGAATATTCCCAAGCTAATATTGATGAGGGCATCCCGATTAATACCATCTTTTCGGACAATGCTGAGTATCAGAGAGCTTTAGAAATAACCAAAGCCTTTGGTCTTGAAAGCTATGAAACAGGCACGCCGTATACACGATTGCAACAGCAGGATCTTTATGATTTCATGCTCAAGAAAAAGGGCGGGGAATTGTTTCAAGGTGAGTGTCAGAGTTCATTTGTATTGGATGAGAACAGTATTCCAACAGGTATTCGTGTATATATTCGTGATCTTACAGAACAGAGGCTAATGGAAGCCTCGCTACATGAGAGTGAAAAAAAATATCGTCTACTGATTGAAAATTCTATCGATTGTATCTGGACTCTGGATACAAGCATGAGATTTACTTTCATTAGCCCTACCCTCGAAAATATTTTGGGATTTAAACCGGAACAATGGATAGGTACTAGACTGAGTTCTCATTTCCGGAAGAGAGAGTTTCTGAAGATTGGTTCTATTGCCGCAGCTGCTCTAAAAAACTACAAGACATTCAAGCCCATTGCCATGGAAACAATCATGCTCAACAATGAGAACGAAGAAGTGAGGTTAGAAATTACCGGCAATGTACTATTGGATGATGAGGGTAAATTGTTAGGTCTGCAAGGAACGACCAGAGACATTACCAACCGGAAGCTCATGGAAGAAGCGCTGGTTGAAAGTGAATCTAAATATCATAATATCTTTACTAATTCTCATGATGCTATTTATATCTCAACAGAGGAAGGGTCACTTACTGAGTTTAACCAAACACTGGTAAAGATGTTGGGCTATAGTGCTGAAGAACTGTATAAAATGGATTTAAGTGAACTCTATGATGATGAATCTGAGCGTCTTCAGTTTCAGGAAAGAATGAATACTCATGGATATATTAAGGAATTTGAATTAAAGATCCCTAAAAAGGATGGAACCGTCATTGATTGTCTTGATACAGCGACACTGTATAAGAGATCAAATGGAAAAATTGAATATCATGGAATTTTAAGGGACATTACAGAGGAAAAAATAGCCAAACGGCGAATTGAGGAAGCATTGGTTGAAGCCGAAAGTGCCAACATGGTTAAAGATCAGTTTATTTCGAATGTGACCCATGAAGTCCGCACACCGCTAACGAGTATCATTGGTTTCACCGATTATTTAAGGAAGAATCTTGCCCATAAGCTTGAGGAAACTGATAAAGAATCCTTTGAATTTATTTCTCAAAACAGTAACAGATTGTTGAGAATGGTCAATGCGATATTAAATCTCTCCAAACTGCAATCAGGGAAGCTTCACCAGAACCCTTCGATTGTTTATCTTGAATCTCTGTGTGAAAATATATGTGATGAACTTCGACCTTCCGCCGATAGAAAGGGTCTAAGATTAAACTTCACTTCCACGACGGAAGATGACAGGGTTTGGCTTGATGAATCCACGACACGACAGTCTTTGGAAAATATTATTAGAAATGGAATTAAATACACCGATAAAGGTCGAATAGATGTAAGCCTGGAGCAAGCTGGGAAACATCAGGTCATTAGGGTCTCTGATACAGGGATTGGTATGACTGAAGATTATATAGATCAGGCATTTCAACCCTTTAATCAGGAGAGTGAGGGCATGACAAGAGATTATCAAGGGATTGGACTTGGTTTAGCTTTATCAAAAAGATATCTGGAGTGGAACAAGATCAAAATTGCATTGAAAAGCAAGAGAGGTATCGGAACTACCTTTACCCTGACGTTTCCTGTTTGGGAGAAAAACGATCTAGCATAGAAAGATGACACTTTCCCAAGTCTCATCATTAAATCACAACTCTTTAAATGGATATGGGCCATCTATCTGCGCCAGGGCTTCGACAGACAAGCCCAGGAGAGACGCATGTCTCCAAATATTAAATATTCAGTTTTCCAGTTTTATATAGATATGGGCCACCCAGGAGAGTCGAACTCCTGACCTACGCATTACGAATGCGTTGCTCTACCAACTGAGCTAGGGTGGCAATAAAAAGCGGCTGAATATATATTTGATGATATCCCTTAGCAAGGACGTGCATTACGAAAAATCTTTACTAGCCCATATACAGTCATTGAATTAAACACGCAGTGCCTAGCGTCTCTCCCAGATATAAACCTAAAAACCTATCCACATCAAAGACCAAACCCATTACCTTAATTAGCTATGGAAATTCTTATCATATTGTTGGTCACGATCGTCACCGTGATCTCGTCCCTGATTATATGGATGAGCCTACCGGGAACCTTTCTCATGCTTGGATTTATCTTTATCTGGACTTGGATTGGTGATTTTGCATTGATCACCTTATTTGAGACTACCATCATTCTTGGGATATTGTTAATTGTAGAGGCGATGGAATTCGCATTAAGTGGGCTGGCGGCCAAATATAGCGGAGCTGAGACTCGTTCAGCATTCTTAGCCATAATTGGTGGTCTCGTTGGAACAATTGTCCTGGGAAGTATGTTCTTCATAGTGGGTGCCATTGTTGGTCTTTTTCTTGGCTCATACCTGGGTGCCTATTGGGGAGAGCTAAAGGCTGGCAAGGAAAAGGCTGAGGCAAGAAAAGTCGCACTAGGAGCATTAATGGGTAGTCTTACTGCCAAAGTAATCAAGAGTGCCGTTGTTATCGTCATGGGAGTATGGATGATCAGGGAGCTTATTTGAGACATCATTTTAAACTTGCTATAATATTAGCCTTTTTCGGAATTACAATTTTGTCTGGGCAGGGTCTGCGTATTACTCGATTGCACTATGATGGAGGAGGAGATTGGTACGCCAATCCTAGCTCGATCCCTAATCTCATCAACTTTATCGCAAAAAATACAAATATCCCCATGGACCCACAAGAGTACCGAGTAAAGATCAGTGATACAGATTTATATAATCATCCCTACTTGTATATGACAGGTCATGGAAATGTGAAACTAAGCAAGGAAGAGACTTTTAAATTACGCCATTACCTGAATTCAGGGGGTTTCCTACATGCGGATGATAACTATGGGATGGATAAATCATTTCGACGGGAAATGAAGAAAGTCTTTCCAAATAAAGAATGGGTTGAGCTTCCACACGATCACCCCATCTTCAGTAATTATTTTTCTTTTGATACAGGTCTACCAAAAATCCACAAGCACGACGAGAGACCTGCGCAAGCTCTGGCCTTATTCCATAATGGACGCATGATCGTTCTCTATACCTATGAAAGCGATCTTGGGGACGGTTGGGAGGATCTTGAGGTTCATAGTGATGGTAAGCTTAAACATGAATCAGCCCTGAAAATGGGCGCGAATATTTTAATCTACGCCTTCAGTAATTGATCAGGTGACTCAGACCTAATGAACGCTATTCACAAAGAATTAAAGACTCATGCTAGAAGTGAAGCTCGCGGGCTGGGAGCTCAGCTGGGTATTGTAGGCTTCATTTTAATTACAAGCTTAAGTGTTATTTTTGTCTGGTTGGAGAGTTTTCGCTATTTTGAGCCTAATACAAAGTTCTCACTTCTTCTGTTTATAGGAGTATCTACCGTAGTCATCTTGACTGGCATTCTTACCTATTATTGGCTTCTTAAAAATCAGAAACTTGGAGTGACTCATTCGGAGAAACTGGCCTCGCTGATTGGCAATAAATTACCAAGCATTGGAGATCGTGTACTCAATGCGGTACAGTTGGATAAGTCGCTACCGGCAGAAGGTATTTCAGAGGAGTTACACCAGGCGGCTATTCAAGCCGGTCTTGAGGCGGTTGAACAAGTTCCCTCAAAGCTGCTATTCCCTTTGCACAAGATTAAAACCTATTTATGGCGGGTCTCTGTAGGTTTGGGTATGCTTGTACTGCTATATTTTATTAATTTCCAGAAGACCAATGCTGCTATCTCCAGATTGAGTCAACCTCAGGCACATTTTGAATATCCACTGCCCCTCAGTCTTACTTTATCCACTACCACTGATCTTGTTTTAGCTGGCGATACTCTACAACTCACAGGTCATGTGAGCGGGCGTGAGATCTCTAAACTTGAGTTACTTATTCAAACCCGGAAGGATACCAGCATTTATAGTTTACCTGTAATTGACCAGCAGTATTCTCTTCCTCTTGAGCATGTCATGACCAGTTTTTCTGCAAGGGCTCGAGTTGTCAACGAGCGTTCCTGGGAACCCTGGGAAATTATTGAATCTGAACCACTCTCAATTCAAGTTACAAATAGACCTCTGGTTCAGGATCTAAATCTCAGGATTAGACCACCTAGCTATACCAAGCTTCCCCTAGCCGTCCATACCAGAGATATCCTGGATATTAGTGGCTTTCGTGGGTCTACGGTGAGCATTAACGGACTTACATCTAAAGAAGTAGAGTCGGTCAATCTTCATTTTGAAAGTGGGCGTGTCCTCTCTGCAGAAATATCAGATGCTCGATTCAAAACAAGCTTCACCCTAAAGGAATCCGATCAGATATGGTTTGAACTGGTAGATGATGAAGGAGTGAAAAATCTGGATCCACTAAAATATCCCGTGTATGTAGCAGATGATCTGGCGCCTATGATTCGGGTCATGGTTCCCGGGCAGGATGTGGTAATGGGAGAGAATATGCAAATTCCGATTCGTCTCAAGCTGGATGACGATTTTGGATTCTCAAAACTGGAGTTGAATTATCAGCTACAGCATCCTGATTATTTGATGGCTGATACAAACACGTATACAGAAGTAATTGAGTTACCAGATGCAGGTCTGGCATCTCAGGAGTTCAATACTATTTGGGACATCCAGAACATCAGTATCATGCCGGAAGATGCTATTCAATACTGGTTTACCGTTTGGGACAACAACACAGTTGATGGTCCCAGACACGCTAAAAGTAAGAAGTGGTTAGCCAGGTTACCTTCATTGGATGAAATATTTGAAGAAATTGCCCAGGGGAATGAAAATGTTAAGGAAGAGCAAGAAGAAATCCTGGATATTGTAAAAGAGATTCGCCAAAAGGTTGATGAGCTTGCTATGGAAGTTCAAAAAGACCCAAATCTTTCCTGGGAACAGCAACAGGAAGCCAGTGAGGCTATGGAGCAGGTGGAGAACCTGAAGGATCAGTTAGAAAATATTAGCCAACAGTTGGATGAAATGGTTTCAGCCGCAGAGGAGCAAAATCTCTTCAGCAATGAAACCTTGGATAAATATTCTGAATTGCAGCAACTTATGGAAGAGCTGATCACACCAGAACTTCAGGAAGCCATGAAGCGTCTCCAGGAAGCCATGGAGCAGGATGATCCAAAGGAAATGGAAGCAGCTCTAGAGGATTTTCAAGCATCCATGGAGAATTTCCAAAAGAATCTGGAACGAACCCTGGAAATATTCCAGCAGGTAGAGCTGGAACAAAAAATTGATGAGCTGACCACTCGACTGAATGAGTTAGCCGATCGGCAGGAAGCACTTAGCGAGGAAATGGATGAACTCAATCCCGATGATGCTTCACAAATAGAAGAACAGATCAAGGATGATTTTGACAAGGCTGAACAAGCAGCTCAGGATCTGGAAGAACTCCTGGATCAAAATGATGACCTTTCATCACAGGCAGTCCAGGATCTTCAAGCGCAGATGAATGAAGCACAAATTGAGGCAAATTTATCGGAAGCTGCATCTCAGATGCAACAGGGGCAGATGGGAGAAGCCAAACCTCCAGCTGAAGCTGCAGCCAAGTCTCTACGTGAAATGGCTTTTCAGTCAAATCAAATGCGCAACAGCATGCAGCAGCAAATGATGGATCAAGTCTTGTCAGAGTTTCGCTCGATCCTGCTTAAGACACTCGGTCTATCACAAAAACAGGAAGCGCTGGAACAACCTACTGCCAAAATTTCACCACAGAGTTCCTTACTCAGAGACTATGCCGATTCTCAAATGAACTTGTTGCAAGGGCTCCAACAAATTTCAGGTGATCTAAAAGAACTTGGAGACAAAACCTTTGCTGTTTCACAATCTATGGGGCGCACCCTGGGAGCAGTTCAGGCGCAGATGCAAAACTCTATTAGTCAAATGGAAGCCCGTAACCCGGGGAAATCTTCTCAATCTCAAGCCGCTGCTCGCACAAGCTTGAATCGGATGGCACAACAGATTGCCAGCTCTATGGAATCTCTGGAGCAGTCTGGTGAATCAAGCGGATTCAGTGATTATATGAAGCAACTGGGACAAATGGCGGGCCAGCAACAGGGCTTGAATCAACAGACCATGATGCAGTTGGGTGCAGGAAGTCAATCCATGATGCAGAAATTGGCTCAGCAGCAACTACAACTTCGAGAAGCGCTTTCCCAGATCGAAAAAGGGATGGGATCTGATTCCCGAATGTTGGGAGATTTAGGTAAAATTGGTGATGAGATGGAAGCTGTGGCTAAAAAATTACAGGGTAAACGGCCTACGCAAAAGATTCATGAGCAACAGGAACGCATTTTGAGTCGTCTGCTTGATGCGCAAAGGTCAGCAACCCAGCGTGACTTTAGCAAGAAGCGGAAATCAGAGACAGCCGGAGAGAATCAATTTAGTTTGGGTAATAAATCTTTACCAGATGACCTGGGAGAGGCGCGGAACGTGCTTTATGAGGAGTTGATCTTTAGTTTGAAGCAAGACTATGATCGAGAAGAGCAGGCCCTGATACGAGAATATTTGAACCTTTTAGAAGCTGAGTTAAATGAGTAGATATTCCAACATCCTGCGCATCACATTCATATTGTGTATTTACTTGATGCCAAGCCATGAAATATTGAATGCACAAACTGCTCGACGGGCAACGGTTTCTCAGGATAGAGTTTTGGAGCAACGGGCAGCAACCCTGGCTCGTCTTGGTCGTACTAAGGAAGCTGTGGAGCTGTATATGCAAGCATTGCAGAAAAACCCGAGAAATTCTAATCTCTACTACCGTCTCGCAGAACTACTACCGGGAAAAGAAAATGCACCCACTCTAATTGAAATCGTCGACGCTTTGCTGGAACGTCAAACTAACAATCAAAATTTACAGGCTGAAAAAGGTAGGTTGCTTTATGTGCTTGGTAAAAAAGCAGAAGCCAAGGTTACCTGGGAAGCAATCGTTAAAGCGAAGAAAGCTGAACATTATACCTACACAACGGTCACCAATGCCATGTTGAAAGCAGGTGCTACTGATGAGGCTATTGCATTACTGACAAATGGGAGAGCCGTTTTTGGGAATCAGACTGTCTTTGCCTATGATCTAGCTCGTATCTACGCTGTAAAACACGATTATGCTCTGGCGTCTAAGGAATACCTCCTCCATCTACAGCGGAATCCAAGGATGTTGGATCATATCACTACTCAATTAATTCGTTTGCTTGAGAATGATGGGGCCTTGGTTTTAATTGAGAGCAGCTTTGATGAGATATTGGCTCGTCAGGGTGATCACAACCCGATCTTACTTTCCCGAGCCAAGCTCCTTTTACACGAAAAAAGCTACGATGCTTGTGTCCAATCAGTCTTAAATTTGGATAAAAGTAAATCAATGAAGGATGTCTTCTCTATTGCCGGTGATTTAGAAGGGGACAAAGCCTGGCGTCATGCTGCCGAATTGTATCTATTTGTATCCGCTGAGAGTCATGATGCGAGACAGAAGGGTGAAGCCTTATTGAAGTTGGCAAATACCTATGAACAGCGTATCAAGAAAGAAGCGGATTATCCAAGCCTTGCCGGGTATTTCCCGGGGAACATATTTTTTGAGCTGGATCTCAATTTCATGCCGGAGGAGGATCAGCATTTGGAGCGCACTCTGAGACTTTATGATAGTCTGGAGACAATCTTGCCAAAAACCAGATCAGCCTTTCAAGCCTCATTTCAGATTGCTGAGATCAATTTAACAACTCGAGGGGACGTTGATCGCGCGATTCAGGGTTTCCGAACCATTTTTGAGAAGGCACCTCACCAGGATTTGAAATTGGCCGCTGGAAAACGATTGGTAGATGCCTGGTTAGCGAAAGGAGACACGACTGAAGCTATCCAGAATTTAGATAAGGTGCTTCGTGTTTTGAGTATGGATCGTGATGATCCCACAATAATAGCATCAAGGGTTAAAATTTTGATACACAAAGGGGATGTCTCTAAACTCATTCAAGAATTGCGAAACCTGAGTGGTGCTGCCTTGCCGTCCAACCCGCTTTTTAATGATGGATTGGAACTGCAAACCCTTCTAGAGGGCAATGGAGGTGAGAGTGATGTTCAGCTTTTAGAATATCTCAAGGCTGAGCAATTGATCGGGCAACATAAACTCACTCAGGCTATTGATCTGTTACAGCAAATTGAGGGTGCATCGACCTCCATCGCTGATGAATCGGCTGTGAGAGCGATTCAACTACTCCTAGTATTGGATGAGCAGGAAAGAGCTAGTTCTGCCATGGATATGTTTTTGAGAACGCAGCTTGAATCAGATTTGAGAGCCACAGTTCTCATCTGGAAAGGCGAGCAACTTCAGTATGTAGACAAGGATCCACTGGCAGCGATTCCTTTCTACGAAGAGCTGATTATAAGCCATCCCGATTATTTGGGAATCCAGGCGGTCCGCTTACGACTACGCGAAATTTTAGGAGTAGGTTCATGACGAGGAATAAACAGTCTTTGTCTCTCGCAGAGTTCGCAGAGGCGCAGAGAAATGGTATTTTTGCTTCTGTGAAGACAAAATTCGTAGTTTTCGTCAAATTCGTTGTAAATAAGATAGATATTTTTTCTCAATCCACAGTAATCAGATATAGTCTTTGCGAGGAATCCCGACAAGTTTGTCGGGATGACGAAGCAATCTCGGATCTGAAATCGCCGCAGTCACTGGTCCCTGAGCTTGTCGAAGGGTTCCCTCGCGAAGACGAACACAATATTTTTTTGCCATATTCTAGAATAACATGGGCTAGACCATCATGAAAAAGTTTATCATTTTATTATTTCTGTTCACCTCTCTTTTTTCACAAAAGATCCTGATTCCCATGGATGAGACCCAGACAGATCATCTCAAAGCTTATGGGATCGCTTTTTGGGTACTGGAAAGAGATATTGATATTGAATGGTTGCTCAATTATCGAGGAGGGAGCTTTCTCATAGACAATTATCCTGAGATCATTCGGGAATTGCGCTTAAGAGATGTAAGATTTGAAACTGCTGCGCCCGGCTCCGAGTTATCCATCTATGCCACCATTGAATCCAATAATATGGATATCGTTTTATTGGAAAAGGCACCTAAGGTAGCTGTGTATTCCCCTCCTGGGAAACAACCCTGGGATGATGCTGTCACCTTGGCGCTGACCTATGCAGAAGTTGAATATGAAACAATTTGGGATAGTGAAGTTTTGGATGGAAAACTGGGTGACTATGATTGGCTACACCTTCATCATGAGGATTTTACGGGTCAGTATGGCAAATTCTATCGTAATTATTCAACAGCAGCCTGGTATCGTAAACAACAGAGTGATTATGAGGCCTTTGCCAAGCAAAGGGGATTCTCCAGCGTTTCTGATGAGAAGAAAGCGGTAGCACGACGGATCAGAGATTATGTTGTTAATGGGGGTTTCCTCTTTGCCATGTGTAGTGCCACTGACGCATTGGACATTGCCTTATCTGCCCAGGGAGTAGATATCGTGGACACGCCTTATGATCATGACCCTGTGGATCCAAATGCTCAGGAAAAATTGAATTATGATGGAACCCTGGCTTTTGAGAATTTTAAGCTCATCACCAATCCCATGATTTACGAGTACAGTGATATTGATGTCCCACCCAGTGATCGACCACGAGCCAGGGGAGCAGAAGCAGATTACTTCACCCTTTTTGAATTCTCCGCCAAGTGGGATCCTGTTCCCACCATGTTAACCCAGAATCATGTGGGTGTCATCAAAGGATTTATGGGTCAGACAACGGGTTTTAAGCGCTCGTTGATCAAGAAGCATGTAGTGGTCATGGGAGATGTCCCCGGCCAGTCACAGGTCAAGTACATTCATGGAAATGCAGGCAAGGGGACATACACATTCCTGGGTGGTCATGATCCGGAGGATTATCAGCATTTTGTTGGCGATCCACCGACCCAGCTTTCATTGCACCGGAACTCGCCAGGCTATCGTTTAATTCTGAATAACGTTTTATTTCCTGCTGCAAAAAAGAAGGAACGGAAGACTTAATTGAGATGAGTGTTTCAAGTTAAAAGTCCGTCCAGGTCGCAAAAACTCCTACAGGACAAGGCACTTAACCCTTTTTATTCTTAACATGGGGTGTAATATTTAAGCCAAACATGAAACAGACTATCAGTATTATCATAATCGCGTGTTGTATCACGGCTCAGGCTCAGGATTCAACTTTTTATTTCACAGGTTGGGGAAAACCCAATAAAGCAGTATTCGTAGCAAAAAAGGTCCTGGTAGATTCTAATTACACACAGGTTAAAATGTCTGATGAGAACCCCATTCTACTCAAACATTTTGACGCTGAGAATAAGCTCAAAGAATATATCGAAAATGAATATGACCAGCATGGAAACCATATCAGTCAACGACATTTTGATGGTAATGGTCAAAAGCTAGCAGAGACCCTTTTTCAAAATAATCCGGAAGAATTAGCTCTTTTTAGAACTGTCTTTGGACCCACCTTTATTCCGGCTAATTCTAATTTCACGATTCGTAGGGAATACAATGAAAATGGGCGTGAAACTGGGTATTTTATTGTCGGTGTACATGGGCGAAATATCTATTCACGAATTACGCTCTACCGTGATGATAAGCGCAAAGATAAAGAGATTCTCAGAGATGATTTAAACGGGACTCTGCTTGCCGAACGCCGCTACAAATACATCGACAAAGAGAAGCGTACCATTTTAGAAGAGTTCAACGGCGCTGGTAAAATGGTCCAACGTGTGGTCTTGTTTGATAATCACGATATTATCGAAGAATAACTAAGGAAAGGTAGGCTATGAAGAAAGTAATCTTGTTTGCACTATTATTAAGTGTAGCGCTTTTTTGTTTTGGACAAGAGGCAATGGCAACAGCTGAGATCATTGAAAGTGATCCCGTGTCAGACCTGCTCATGCAAGCAGATGCAAGACATGAAGCCAAAGATTATGATGCCACCATGGATCTGCTGAAAAAAGCCTACGAGCTAGACAAAAATAACGTTGAAGTACTTTGGAAGATCAGTCGGGGTTATTTTGATTTCGCCGATCGGAAACCCACTGACCTGGAATTTAAAAAACCTTTTCTATACAAAGGTCGTGACGCCGCTGAGCAAGCCCTCGCTCTTGATGACAAGAGTGCTGCGGCTCATAAATGGTATGCCATTCATCATGGGCAAGTAGGTGAAGCTGAAGGTACTGAGCAAAAGATCAAGAATTCATACGGAATGCGTGATCATACCCTTTTGGCAATTAAGTATGATCCAGACGATGACGCAAATTACCATGTCATGGGTCGCTGGCATTACGCTCTGTCAGACCTTTCCTGGATTGAACGCCAGGTAGCCAGCCTGATCTATGCTACACCACCGAAAGCGTCTTTTGAAGAAGCTTTAGAGTTTTTCCAAAAAGCAAATGAATTGGACGATGAAGATATCCGAAACATGCTTTACATTGGCTACTGCTACGATGAGTTAGACAATGAAACTTTGGCTGAAACATGGTTTAAAAAAGCGATTGCTGCAAAAGCAGAGACGGATAGCGACCGAGGGCTTCAAAAAGAAGCCAAGGACGCTTTAGACGATTTATAAAAACAGATTTCCTTAAAAGGGCACTTCAATTGAAGTGCCCTTTTAAATAGAGCTAGAGGACAATTCTATGATCATACCAGAGCCAATTAAACCTGGAGCAACAATCGCTGTAATATCACCAGCTTCTGCTGCTAAGCCAGAAAAATTGAAAAGAGGGATTGCTTATCTCAAGGCGAGAGGATTCAAAGTAAAAGAAGGACCGAATCTATATGCCAAACATAAATATCTCGCAGGAACGGGCGCTGAACAACTGTCAGACATTCATTGGGCCTTTGCTGACGATGAAGTTGACATGATCATTTGTAGTCGGGGTGGTTATGGTACACCAAGATTCCTGGATGATCTGGATTATGAACTCATTGCCCAGCATCCAAAATTCTTTGTGGGCTATTCTGATATTACTGCCCTACAAAATGCTTTGGGTATTGAAACTGGATTGGTGACGATCTCTGGTCCAATGGTCTCAGTAGAGATGTCAGCCGAAGATGGAATAGAACCTTACACGGAAGCTAGTTTTTGGAAAATGGTCAGTGAGCCCTTCTCAGGGCAAGTCCTGAAAAACCCAGATGATATTCCTGTAAAAATACATTCTCCAGGTAAAGGGGAAGGCCAGATTGTCGGTGGGTGTTTGTCACTCTTTAATAACCTTATGGGGACGCCTTATTTTCCAGATGTAGCAGGCGGTATAATGGTCATGGAGGACACTGGAGAGAATGTTCAACACATAGATCGTATGTTGAGCCAATTCAAGATGGCTGGATTTTTTCATGGTGAGGACAGAATTCATGGACTCATGCTCGGACAATTTATTGATGCCTGGGAAAAGGCTGATGAGGATGATTTCCAATTGCAAGAATTGGTTCGGGATATTATTGGTGATGTGGATTTCCCCATTCTTTCCAATGTAGCCTATGGTCATGAAACGCGTAAGATGAGTCTTCCTCTGGGAGCAAATGCTATTTTAGATGCAGGCACAGAAAGTTTGACTCTTTCATGATCCTTGACTGGACAGAATGGCTAGGGTATATCGCATCAGTGGTGGTCGCTGTATCATTGACCATGAGCAATATTCGACGTCTACGATGGATCAATCTGGTAGGTGCTGTGGCGTTTACTGTTTACGGAGCAATCCTTAGTCTGTATCCGGTGATGGTCGTCAATGGATTCATTGTTGGAATAAACATTTACTATCTGGTACGAATGTCATTAACGCGAGATCGCTTCCATTTGATACCCATTTCCTGGGAATCCAGCGTTTTCCTCCCGCGATTTTTCGAATTTTATATGAAAGATATTCAGGAGCACTTTCCCGATGTTAGTCTTGAGGCGCTTCGGCGTTATAAAGTTGTCTTTATTAGCCGTAACGTGGTTCCGGTCGGACTGTTTATCTACGAAGAACAGGATGCCGGTATTATCAGGATCCACTTGGACTATGAGATTCCCATGTACAGGGACTATGAAAGTGCCAGGTATTTCTTTAGAGAGTTTCGAAGTATGATGCAGGAAAAGGGGTTTCACACCTATATAAGCTATTGCAATGTGCCTATTCATCAGCGTTATTTGCGCCGGATGAAATTCACCGAAGATTCTGAAGAGCAGGGTCGCTTTGTTCGGAAAGTATAGCATAAAGGATATTCAAATGTTTAATAAAATAATAATCAGCCTCTTAATTATCGCTTCACTTGGCATGGCCCAAAATCTACAACTTCACTACGAAGCCTCTGGTGACAGAGAGTATGTTGTTTCTACTCTGGAGATGTTTAAACCAGATCAACATGGCTCAACTTTCTGGTTTGTTGATATGGAATATAATGCACCAGGCATTAAGGGCGTTTCCCTGGCCTATTGGGAAATAGCTAGAAACTTCACATTACCTGTTGAAAATGTATCAGCCACTCTACAGTACAATGATGGTGTGATAGCAGATTTCGGTAACTTGGGGCAAGTCTGGTTAGTTGGATTGAACTATTATCTGGATCTAGGGTTTGTAGCTTTGCCCATAGATGTTCTTTATCGATCCCTGCAGGGAAGTGATTCACATGACTTTCAGGTGACAACAAGCTGGTTCATGCCTCTCATGGATGGTAAACTTGAGTTTGCTGGGTTTATTGACTTTTGGTCAGAAGATCTAGGCGGAGATAGTGAGAAAATGGTTCTTTTGACAGAGCCTCAGCTTTGGTACAATCTCAATGAGACCATTTCAATCGGGTCAGAAGTTGAGATCAGTAATAACTTTATCTTTGGTAAGGATGGAATCCAAGCCCTGCCAACCCTTGGACTTCGCTGGAATTTCTAGTATAGTTTCTTCTGTTGGAAGCTGTCATAAAAGTTTTAAGTAATAATTTGTAGTTCCTAAGGACTCTCAATAGCCCCGTCCTTTAGGGCGGGGATTCATATAAGCCAAGAGGTCTGATTTTGTGAGTGTGAGCATGTCTTAATAAATGCTCACACTCACAAAATGTTAAAATGTGTGTTTCTATACCCCGGGTTAAAACCCGGGGCTATTGAGAGCCAGAAATTATTTGCGAAATTCGTATCGAGCGAAGTCGAAAGAAAGAATCCCCTGTTAATTGCATTTCATTGTCATAGAGTGCGATTCTTCGATCGCCTTTGGCTCCTCAGAAAGACACCTGAGATAGTCATCCTGAGAGTAGCGAAGGATCTCCAGTTAGTTGTTACAAATCAGTCTTAGATGGAGATTCTTCACTCCGTTGCTCTCGTTCAGAAAGACTAAAAGTAGAAATATTAATTTAGACTATGAAATTTGCCGTAATCGTTCGTTGGTGAACAGAATGATCTCATACGGATCTGAAATGCTATTTTCGGATCGAATGGAGTAGATTCTAGCTTCCTTGCCTGGCTCAATACTCCCAATTTTATCGGCTAAACCTAAAGCTTTAGCGCCATTCAAAGTTGCCATGCGCATGATCTCTGCTGGTTTGAATCCATATTCGGCTGATGCAGAGCGCATTTCAGCGCGAATGTCCATATGTTCGGCAAAAGTTCCTAAACAGATATTAAAGCCTTTGTCACGAATCAATTGTCCCGGCGCAGTTCCTAACTCCCACTGCCGATCAAATCGGGGGTGCAGACAGAAATGAAATGTTTCAGGTCTATCTTTGAGAAGATCAAGCTCTTCTTCATCAAGATTGATGGCTTGACTGAGAATAGTCTCAGGAGCCGCGAAAGCACTATTTAAGAAATACCTTAGGGGAGATGTCTTTGGTGGTTGCCAGCGATAATCCATATCTCCTCGGCCCAAAAGATATTGATAAAGCCTTCCCTGGCCCTTCATAAAAAACATGTCTTCTTCTTTCATAAATGAAATGGGGATGGCGGTCCTCTGGCTCGAGCGGGCAATATTTCTGAACACACTTGGAGTCAGGTTAAAAGCAAATTCACCAGAGTGGTAAAAGTGCGTTAACTCAGTATTCGGACGCTGGTCACGGTTCCTCCATATCTCAGCGGCATTCCCTTCACGAAACCCATTTAACATGTGAAAAACGACTGAATAGAGACCTGAGTGCTCCAGGTGCTCACTAATGTCAGGGTGTCTTGTTCGAATGCCAATGGCTGCAGTTCCATAATCATAGCAGCGCTTAATAGCACTGAGTAAATCACTCTCCATCTCAAGTTTTGAGCTATGATGACTATGACTCCTACCAGAATAAAACCAACTAAAAAAGTTACCTCTGGGAGTCATCTGTGGGTCGGCTGCAGGATAATCAGGGTGGAACAGCGCATTTACCAGGGCCGGCGTCAACACAGCGTGACCAAGATTGTTGACCATTTTCAAGTCTCCGGAAAAGTCACTCTGTTTCCCAATCGCTGAAATTTTTCCGTTATCAATTGAGATAAACCCATCACGAATTGGATCATGGACAATGGGGAGAACCCATTCTGCGAAATATGTGCGTGTTGACATGCCACAATCTAATTACGAATCGTGAATTACGAATTACAATTGATCGCTTGGAAATTTCTCACAGGAGGTCTTCTTTTCGTCTATATTGACCAACATGACAAATCAAATATCAAAGCACCGAAAAAAAATAGATAGTCTGGATGAAGAAATTTTAGAACTGATTCAGGAACGTGTCCAGGAATCCATTAATATTCGGCGTCTTAAAATCGAGCATAACATTCCCTTGAATACTCCTGAGCGTGAACGTGAGCTGATCCAGCACCTGATTGAAAGATCAAAGGGACGTATTCCTGCTGAAGTGATCAAAGAAATTTGGGAAACTATCATCAGGGGTGGAAAACTGACTAAAGACAATTAATGATTTAGATAGTGCTTGCAAGAGTTCACTATTGTGGCATAAGAATTGAAGTAAATCTATAAGCATCTTTGAACAATTAATCCTCTACAAGGAGATATAAAAATGGGTAGAAAAAAAATAAGTTTAATTGGTGGTGGTCAAATAGGTCAAGTCCTGGCTTTACTATCAGTACAAAAGGAATTAGGTGATGTCGTTATCCTTGATATTCCTCAATTCGAAGGACCTGTAAAAGGAAAAGCCCTGGATCTTATGGAATTACGTCCTCTAGAGGGCTATGATGTGAATATTACTGGAACCAGTGACTATGCAGATATTGCTGACTCCGACGTTGTCATCATCACAGCAGGAGTTCCTCGTAAACCAGGTATGTCTCGCGATGACCTACTGGATATCAATCTCAAAATTATCTCTGATGTAGCTGAGAATGTCAAAAAATTTGCTCCCAATGCATTTGTGATCGTAGTATCTAATCCCCTGGATGCCATTGTTTATGCTTTTTACAAGGTCTCTGGATTCCCAAAGAACAAGATTATTGGTATGGCAGGAGCACTTGACTCCTCACGATTCAAAGCCTTTATAGCCATGGAAACCGGTTATTCAACACAGGATGTATCTTGCCTCGTTCTTGGAGGACATGGTGATACCATGGTGCCATTAACCCGCCTTGCAACAGTTGGCGGCGTGCCTGTTACCGAATTGCTGGATCAAGAAACCATAAGTGCTATTGAAAAAAGAACCCGCATGGCCGGTGGAGAGATTGTTAAGCTGTTAGGAAACGGATCAGCATTCTTCAGTCCTGCCCAGTCAGCTATTGAGATGGCTGAATCATATCTACTGGATAAAAAACGAATTATCCCAAGTGCAGCTCTCTGTGAAGGTGAATACGACATCGATGGTTTATTTATTGGCGTTCCTTGTGTGATTGGCTCAGGTGGTATTGAGAAGGTTATTGAAGTTGAACTGAACGAGGATGAAAAAGCAGCCCTAAAAGTGACTGCTGAACATGTATCTGCAGTAGTAGCTGAGACTAAGCTCTAAGTTAGATATTAAGAGTTAAACAAAAAAGCGGGGACATGAATCCCCGCTTTTTTGTAAATTAATTTTTATCTCCCAGAAACTTGATAAAGATTTTTCGCTGTCGGGGACCATCAAATTCACAAAAGTAAATTCCCTGCCAAATTCCCATTTGCAGTTGTCCATTCTCAATAATTACCTGAGTTGAATTCCCCATCATGGAAGCTTTCATGTGCGCAGCAGTATTTCCTTCAGTGTGTCTATAGTCAGGGTGGTTCCATGGAACCATGCGCTCGAGAATGTTAATCATATCTCGGGTGACATCAGGATCTGCATTTTCGTTGATCGTAATTCCTGCTGTGGTGTGTTGGATAAATATGGTGGCAATGCCAGAAAATATCCCACTTTCCGCAAGTGCTTCCTCGACAAGTCGGGTTATGTTAACAAATTGACTATGTT
>CAZOBQ010000023.1:0-24101 GCA_964578155.1 uncultured Lentisphaeria bacterium | reverse complement strand
ATCTTCAAATATGAGGAAGTCATGTCTCTCGGCTAAGGCTTTAAGCCGTGGCACAAAACTTCCATTAAAATCTTTAATAATGTCGACGTGGGTTTTGACCATACAGATCTCTGATCCGGTTTGATCAAGAATTTTAAAAAAGGTTTCCGTATCTTCAACATCCAGCGAGAGCACTAAATTAGATTTCTTGCGCAGAATGGTCTCCATCAATTTTCTTGTCATGGGGGCAGTCGTTGAGGCCAGACGTTCAGAAAATTTTAATAATGGTTTTTCTACCGGCTGGTTAACAAAGGCCCTGACTTTCTGCGCCAGGCCTGTATCTAGCTTGCCTTCCACTCCCAAAACCTCCAGCATATCTTCTACGGTTATGATAGAAGTTAATTTATAGCCTTTGCTGGCCAGTATCTCAGCTCCATTGTAACTACGGTCTATGAGACAGACAAAATCAGTCACCTTAAGACCAGCCTGCTCCATACCCTCAGCTGCTTCGAATTTACTTTCACCTGTTGTAATGAGATCGTCAATGATCAGGCAGGTTTGCCCCTTCTCATAGTGTCCCTCAATTAATTTGCCTGTACCATAGGCCTTCACCTCTTTACGTTGGTAAACTAGAGGAGTATCCATTTCCACCGATACTTGGGCAGCTAATGGAAGGGCAGTATAAGGAATACCCGTTAAGACATCAAATTGCTTGTCGTTAAGCTCGACTTTTAGTAGGGATACAATATTTTTTATGATCTCAGGGTAAGAGATAATACTTCTTAAATCAATGTAGAATGGAGAAGTAGCTCCCGACTTGAGTTTAAATTCACCAAACTTAAGGGCACCAATGCGGTGTAGATCAAGAATCAATGTTTGTTTTTCATTATTCACTTAGCATTTTTCCTTTTTTATCGCAGAGAGCGCGGAGAACGCAAAGCTTTTCTTGTAGCGCTGCAATAAATATGCTTCGCGTCCTTTGCGAGCTTGGCGGTTAAACGTTTTTTGATATTTCATAATGATACTACCCGTCCGGTCTTGTCACGATGTGACACACCAAAATCTTCAAGCTTATCCAGATCCGCACCACTTACTACAGGTCCTTCCATGCAGAGTATGAAACCATGAGGATCCATGACACAGGAACCGCAGACACCTACACCACACTTCATATAGCGCTCCAGATTGACCTGAAATGGAATGTCATAGCTCTTGGCAACTTCAACTGCGGCCTTCATCATTTTCTCGGGACCGGAAATATATATCTGATCAAAGCTTTCCTCTTTGAGGACATCTAACATGACATCAACACTAGTACCATTGTGCCCTAGTGACCCGTCATCTGTGGCGATCAGAGAACGATCACATAATTCCTGAAAACCTGAAACATATAAGAGATCAGATTTGCTACGAGCACCGTTAATATTCACCAAATAATCGATATCCATATTTCTCAGAACTTTTGCCTGGAAGTAAAGAGGCGGTGTTGCAAACCCACCACCAACCATGAGTACTCGACCTGATTCCTGGTTAAATGCCGTTCCGTAAGGACCTCGGATTGAGATCAAATCCCCTACGTTCATTTCGAATAGTCGATTGGTAAAAGGGCCAATATTTTTAATTGTCATTGAAAAAGAGGTCTCAGTCACATTATGTATAGAAAAGGGTTTCTCTCCCTGTCCGAAAATAGTGAGCATGACAAATTGACCAGGCAAAGCTTTTAGCTGTGCACCAAAACTGAAAGTTCGTAACGAGGGGTTTTCTTCACGGATCGAAGCTATTGGGATAGTTTGACGATCACGTTTCAAGGTTTAATTCTCCTCGAGTATCCCAACGAGGTCAGAATAATCGGAATATCCATGAGTCTCCATGAATTGCTCCATCTCCAACCGAGTTGTTTTGAAAACATCCAGTCCCTGATCATACACTGCTGATCCAATAGCTACAGCTGAAGCCCCGGCCATCATCATTTCAACAGCATCCAAGCCATTGCTAACGCCACCAGTTCCGAGGATAGGTATATTCACTCGTTGATATACATCTCTTACCAATTTTATTGCCAAAGGTTTTATACAAGGGCCGGAAATTCCACCAAAGTTATTTCTAAGTACTGGGCGTCTGGCTATTGCATCAATCACCATCCCGTGTCCTAGCGTATTGATCATGGTAATAGCATCTGCACCCGCGGTTTCTGCCAGGGATGCCATCTCAGCGACATCGTAGGCGTTGGGTGAGAGCTTTGCTAATATTGGTTTTTTGCTTACAGCCTTTACTGCTGATACAATCTCGGTAATCTTTTCAGGAACCAAAGCGAAGGGCCGCTTGAACTCATCTTCGACATTTGGGCATGAAAGGTTAAGCTCTAGAAAATTAGCAGAGGAATGATTAACTGCCTCGGCCAATTCAGTAAAATCAGCCGCGTTACCTCCAAAGACACTCACAATGGAGACGCCATCAAATTCTTTATGAAATTTTTCTACTTCTTCAAGTCCATCATGGATACCTGGATTGGTAAGGCCCACTGAATTTATTAATCCCCCCTCGAACTCGGCAATGACTGGTCCTTCATGGCCAATACGTGGTTCCAAGCTAAGGGACTTGGTTGTGACCATTCCTGCACCATCGCTGATGATTCGTTGCAGGGAGGAAAATGAGATGCCTAAGATACCAGAGGCGAGGGTAAGAGGTGACGGAATTTTCTTACCCAGGAATTGCATTTTAGCTAATCCTGTCGCTAAAGCCGGTCACGAAATATATCGAGGATTTTTGAAGGGGTGGTAATGGTGTAATTGCCGTTATCACATCCCTAAAATAGAAAATAATATTACGAGTCAAAGGGTCGATTTTGGGTAAGGGAAAAAACTTTAATATTTTTCATCGTCTGATTAAAATTTTGTTCGAGTAAAATGATTTGACACCCCTGGGGAGACGATTATATTGCCAGTCATAAATGGGGCCTTAGCTCAGTTGGGAGAGCGCTTGACTGGCAGTCAAGAGGTCATCGGTTCGATCCCGTTAGGCTCCACAACCATTTTTACAATTCGGTAATCAATTTCACCTAACAAGGATAGGCAGATTATGCAATTTACTGTATATGTACTGGAAAGCTTCACGACACACCGACTATATATCGGGCATACAAATAATTTTCAACGAAGATTGAGGGAGCATGTTGACAATCGTGTGGCCTCTACTAAGAATCGAGGTCCCTGGTGTGTATTGAAAACTATTTATGCTGAAACTAGAACTGAAGCAGTAAATTTAGAACTTAAACTTAAACGAATGAAAAATCCTGCTAAGGTAAGATTATATCTAACAAAACATTATTGAGTTTGCTACTGGAGAGCGTCCCGACAGGTTTGTCGGGAAGGTTATCGGTTCGATCCCGTTAGGCTCCACAACTTTTTACTAAAATCTCAATATTTTTACTCTACCACTTTCCCATAGATTAGATGTCCGTACCTTTTTCCATCTACTTCAGCCACATCAGGCATATGACCCCATCTGGCGAACCCAAAATTCTCTAATATTTTGATACTGGAAACATTAATATCCAAAAGTAAGGTAAAAAGACTCCTGAAGTGAAGAGCAGAACATTGATCGATGGCATGCTGGATCATATTACTCCCGATCCCCCGCCGTCTATGACTCTCATGGACATAGTAACTGATTTCAGCTGTATGTCTTAAGGCCATTCTGCCGGGACGATAGGCACTTAAACTACACCAGCCCAAGATTCCCTGGTCACTTTCTGCTACCCATATGGGCCATGAATTCTGATTATGGTCGGCAAACCATTTCTGTCGTGATCCTACTGTTACTGGTGACAGGTCAGCCGTTGCCCCGCGTTGGGATACTGCTTGGTTGTAGATATCCACAATCGCCGGGAGATCGCTTTCAACGGCAAAGCGAATTTTCATCGAACAATCCACATTCTATACAAATAAGTAAAAATGGTATTAAGACCCACTCAATAACTCATGCAATTTAACTACTGATTTCCAATTCCGGGTTGTAGCTACCACACCGAGCTTTCTTTCAAGAAAGGTATTTGAGAGTTTTGTTTTACCATAACCATTGGGACAGTTCAAATAGACTTCCTTCCCTTTAATAATCAATTGCTCAGGTGGATGAACGTAAATCTTAATTTCTGTTACTCTCTCAGCAGTTGCTTGACCTGACAAAAAAGTGATTAAAACTTTAGTCCCCTGTGTTTCAACATCAATAGGAGCGAATGGACATTCATTTACTATTGCCTCCCACTCTAGGTAGGTTCTTAATTCAACAGGAACATGGAATTCATATTGCTTTTCAATACTGGCTTCAATCTCAGCTTTTAGCGCTTTTTTATCATCAATATTGGACTCGAATACCACGTTACCACTCTGAATGTAGGATTTAACATTCTGCATACCGAGTGATTCAAATAATGATCTTAAATCCTGCATGTTGATCTTCTTTTGTCCACTCACATTGATCCCACGGAGTATCGCTAAATACCTCATTTGTTTAAACCCTTCAAAACAAACTCTATTTATTGTTTTCAATTGCCAGCTCAAAATCTAGACGAATGCCATGGGATGACAAAAGATATTCGAGCCCTACTTTTTGATCGATAACATAACATTGATATGACACACTTTTGAAGTCATCAAGTCTATTACACTAGTATTCCCAATTTTGAGAATTACCTTCAACGCAATGCTTAAATATTGGCGAAAACTTTTAGACATATTCCGTGAATTTCACTTGGGCTGGATGCTTTTAGCAAGCTTCAGTATTATTCTTTTTTCCCTAGGTATATGGGAAATTATTGAACAACAATATTTTAAGCATCGATTAGAATCTCCTCCCTTGACTGAGATTCTCGTCCGAGGCTTTCTAATCTTTACATTGCTAGCTGGTTGGACTACCTGGATCGTCTTTCATTTCAGGAGCCAACTCATCAACCAACTCTCCACTGCAGCAGACCGCTATCGAAATATTGTAGAAAATTCGGCTGACGCAATTATCACTATCGGACTAGATAACCGTATTCAAAGTTGGAATCAGGGAGCTGAACGACTTTTTGGATGGAAAGCAATTGAAGCTATCGGGAGACCCATGGGAATGATGATCCCGGACAAACTGTTGCAGGCGGGTGAACTCTTGTGCCTGGCCTACGGCATTACAAAATCCGGTGAGGTTAAGAATTATCAAACTGAACGACTTGCCCGAGATAACAGATATATTCCTGTTAACCTTACGGAAACCGCATTGATCTTCAATGGTGAAGTTATTGGACGCTCCCAAATTATTCGAGATATTTCTGAACTTCAGACTATTGAGCATCAATTGCGTCAGTCAGATCGCTTGGCAACTGTTGGGCAATTAGCTGCGGGTGTCGCCCATGAAATTGGTAATCCTCTTACTTCTATCTCCTCACTAGTACAATTGCTAGAGCGAAGAATGAAAAAGCCTGAGCATATCTCAAAATTGGGGCGTATAAGAGTAAACATTGAACGTATTACTAAAATTGTACACGAGTTGGTGGACTTTAGCAGACCCCATGCAACTGAGGTTCAATCGGTTCAGATTAATGAGGTGATCCAAAGTGCCGTGGGACTTATGAGCTATGATAATCGTAGTCAAAAGATCAACATTGAGCTTGATTTGAATGAGGACTTGCCCAGGATAAAAGCATCCCCGGATAAATTACACCAAGTTATAGTAAACCTATTGGTAAATGCTTTTGATGCACTCAAAGAGAAAGGCGATACTATTCTCATTAGTACTTCCGAAGATCAAGTGTCTGTCAGGGTAAGAGTCCAGGACAATGGGGCCGGTATGGATTCTGAAGTCGAGGATAAAATTTTTGAACCTTTCTTTACGACCAAAGATATTGGAAAGGGAACTGGGTTGGGACTTTCTGTGAGTCATGGGATTATCAACAGCATGCAGGGGACCTTAAATGTTGAAAGTACATCCGGTGCAGGAGCAACTTTTTTAATAGAAATACCTAAGGAATATTAGCATGAATACATCGATTCTTATTGTAGATGATGAGCAAGAGATCAGAGATTCATTGTCCGAAGTGTTGACAGATGAAGACTATTTGACATACACTGCAGAAAATGGACAAGTCGCGTTGGAAATGCTTGATGATCAACATTATGATATCATCATATCCGACATAAAAATGCCAGAGCTTGATGGGGTAACACTCTTAAAAAAGGTCAAAGAACAGGCTCCAGACACCTTTGTTATTTTAATAACCTCATATGGATCCACAGAAACTGCTATTGAAGCCATGCGGCATGGTGCCATTGATTATGTATTAAAGCCACTCGACTTTGATGAGCTCATTTTAAGAATAAAAAATATTGTATTGCATCGTGATCTGCTTCGTGAGGTACGTTTTTTACGTCAAGAAGTTTCTTCCCAGTACAACTATGAGCATATTATTGGCGAGAGTGTTGCCATGAAGACCATGTATCGTCTCATTGATAAAGTAGCACCCTCCACTTCCACAGTTTTGGTTGCTGGTCGTAGTGGTACAGGTAAGGAATTAGTTGCCAGAGCAATTCATGCTCGCTCAGAACGATCACACAGACCATTTGTAGCTATAAATTGTGGCGCCATCCCTGAAACTTTATTTGAGTCGGAGTTATTTGGCTATAAAAAAGGCGCCTTCACGGGTGCGTCTAAAGATAAAGATGGTGTTTTTAAGGCTGCGGCCGGAGGAACACTATTTCTTGATGAAGTAGGTGAAATTCCTCTCCAGGTACAGGTTAAATTACTTCGCGTAATTGAAACGCGAGAGATTAAACCTCTTGGCAGCAATATTAATATACCCGTAAACGTTAGACTGATTGCAGCAACCAACCGTGATCTTATCAAGGAAGTTGAAAATGGGAACTTTAGAGAGGATTTGTATTATCGCTTAAATATTATTGAGATCTATCTACCGGCATTGTCAGAGCGTAAGGATGATATACCTTTACTCGTTAATCACTTTATCAATAAGTACAACGGTGAGCTCAAACGACGCATTATGGGCGTAGATGGCGATGCTATGAAGCGACTTATAAATTACAATTGGAAGGGCGAAGTCAGAGAGTTGGAAAACATTGTTGAACGTGCAGTATTATTAAGCGACGGTGATACAATTACAAGTGATGATTTTCCCAAGCGAGCTCAGGACACACCGGTCTCTACATATCCCGATAATCTGAAAGAGGCTAGCAGAAATTTTGAGCGAGCACATATAGTACAGATGTTAGAACGATGTGACAATGATAAAGCGAAGGTTGCTGAAATCCTTGAGATTGGCCTGAGTAGCCTGTATAGAAAAATCGATGATCTGGGAATCGAGGCTGAAACAGATTGATTTGTAACATAGATGACATCTCTGACTCAAAGAGTATGCTATTATGAGACGCAATTAAACTCATTCGCTTATAAATTTTGCGAAGATAAATAATATTTTGGAGTAACTATGTCTGAACTAAATCACAAACAAGTAATCATAATCGGATCTGGTCCTGCTGGATTAACCGCAGCCATATACGCTGCTCGCGCTAACCTGTCCCCTATCATTTTTGAGGGTGATCAACCAGGTGGTCAGTTAACTACCACGAATGATGTGGAGAACTATCCTGGATTTGAAGATGGAATTACCGGTCCTGACCTCATGGACGTCATGAGAAAACAGGCTGTCCGTTTTGGAGCTGAATCGAAATTCGAATATGTTACCAAAGTAGACTTTTCAGCCAAACCTCATCATGTCTGGGTGGGTGAAAAAGAATATACTGCTGATACAGTTATTATTGCTACAGGTGCATCAGCGAGATATTTAGGACTCCCATCTGAAGAGAAGTTAAAGGGATTTGGTGTTTCAGCCTGTGCAACGTGTGATGGCTTCTTCTATAAAGAAAAAGAAGTCTTTGTAGTGGGTGGTGGTGACTCTGCACTTGAAGAAGCTGGTTTCCTCACCAAATTTGCCTCAAAAGTCTATTTGATACATCGCCGGGATGAATTTCGAGGATCGAAGATCATGCGACAACGTGTGCTTGATAATCCAAAAATTGAAGTACTATGGAACTCGACAATTAAGGAAGTTTTAGGTGAGCCTGATCAAGGTGGTGTAACAGGAGCCATTTTGGAAGATACCATAACCGGAGAAACACGTGAACAATCCATTGATGGAATATTCATGGCCATTGGTCACACACCAAATACTAAAGTGTTTACAGAATACCTTAATACAGATGAAACTGGATATCTTATAACCAAACCAGATTCTACTGCTACAGAAGTAGAAGGTGTATTTGCTGCTGGAGATGTTAGAGACAAGGTATATCGCCAGGCAATTACAGCTGCTGGTAATGGATGCATGGCAGCCTTGGAGGCAGAAAAATATATTACAGATCTATAAAGCTGAATATTGTCGAGGGTGCTACCATAGATGATACTACTTATGTGCTGCTACTGAGATAAAACTGTCAAGCCCTAACAAATTCAAACTTTGTTTTACTATCGTATAGGCTCTATTTTTTCCTGGGAGCCTATACGATAACCTCATCTTCTTCGAGTGAGAAAATCCAGCCGCTTGCAACATTTCTGTGAGTGTTTGATGAATAAAATAACTCTGGTGATATTTGGGATGATTTCCACCTTCCCATTTCCAATTACTCAAGCGGAATTTCAAGCTATTCAAGTTGGGGACCTCCACGACTAAAATGCCTCCTGGTTTTAAAATAGTATAGATTTGTTTGAGAAATAGTATGGGGTCATTCACATGCTCGAGAACGTGCCATATCGTGATGATGTCAAACATCATTTTTTGATCTTGTACAATATTCTCAAGAGCTTCATCGATGATGCTGAGATTAAAATTATTACGCGCAAATCGTATTGCATTTTGCGATACTTCCTGCCCGATACACTCGTATCCAACCTGCTGAGCCAAGGTCAGGAAGAATCCATTCCCGCAACCTATATCCAACAAACTTCCGTTTGGTCTTAAGCTTTTAAGATATTCAACTCTTTGTCTATTAATATGATATGCTTCTCTAAGACTTGCATCCTGCGCATCACCAGCGAAAACTTCAGGCAGTTCATCATCCTCTCCCCAAAATGTTTCATAAAGCTCTGTTTCCTGAGAAGGGTTTTCCAAGTATGTGAAACCACACTCTCTGCAACGAACAATGCGAAAGTCACCAGTTCTATTTATTAAAAGTGATTCACGCCCACTACAGAGGGGGCATAAGCGTTGCGACATAACTTTTTTCCCAATCAGGTTAGACAGTTTTAGTCTCCCCACGCTTTTACCTCAACACTGCTAATTTCTGACTAGAACTAACTCCATCTTCATTATATATGTATAAAATGTAGACACCACTCCCCACTATATCCCCCTGGGAATCACGACCATCCCATTGGGCTTCATAACCTTGTACCTCATTTGTGCTGGAGGATAATTCTCTTACCATAGATCCTGATATCGTAAGAATTTTTACAGAGGAATTGTCCATTAAACCTTGAATCACAACTTTATCGTGAATATTTGGATCAAAAGGCTGCGGATAAATGTGCATTTCTGAGTAATCATCTTTTGGATCTGCAAAAGGTGTATTTAGAACAGAAATGCCCTTTTGTGTGGAAAAGTAAGTCTGGCCTGATGCCGCATCAAAAGCAACAGAATAAATCTGGTTGTCAAGTAATTCAGAGTTTCCAGTATTGTATCCAAAGCCATTGTTTATCCATCGGCCAGTACTTTGGAGAGCATGCACCCCTGAATTTGAGGATAAAAACCACCGGTTGCCTCTTTGGTCGATCTCAATAGCGGTCACGTTATAATCTGTCAACTGCCAATAGTAGTAATCATCTGCTGTTTTCGAGGTCATATAAAGGTTAGCCCAACTTTTTATTTCCAAAGAATTAAGCCATCTATCAGGGAGAGTCATACTCTGAACCCCAGAAGTTGTTAGTATCCACAAAGTATTCTGTGCATCTACTTCTAACTGCAGTATGTCATTGCTTGCCAAAGGGCTATTCGAAGTTGAAAGTAGTGAAACGTTTAGCTCCATATCTGAAGTTAATATTCCACCATGATCAATAAAATGAATGCCGCCCGTAGCTTGAATGGGTTCCCAAACCTGAGATCCCGTCCAGACATGGTCATTTTGATCAATTGTAATCGATTTTACAGACCGACTATCCAATCCGTCTTGATCGTGCTGTACGTGATACGCTTCACCATCTGAACCTAAAATAGTCAAGCTACTGCCACCCTCTTTAATCAATTTCGTAGTCACCCAGACATTGTTTTCACTGTCTACGGCCATTTGACCCGGTAAAATGAACGTTTTAGTTTGACTATCATAAGTCGCTTCTAATATATCATCATCAGCATTGTAATACTTCCCCTCGCCAAGAAGATTCTCATCCGTTCTTAATACTCCCTTTCCTTGTAAGGAGAAAAACAAATTTCCCTCTCCATCGGTGATTATGTCTTCTACAATCGCATTCCCCTTATATGCCAAGGTATCAACGATCATTGTATTCCAGTCATACAGATCAACATTAAAACTACTGGCTTGGTCGCCAGGTCTAACTGTTCTCCAACCGAGTTCGCTATGAATGCTTATACCATTCTTTGCCGCACCCACTAGCTGACCCTCAGAATTTATCACAATTCTGTTAAATTGATGATCCCTTGGTCGGTTTGCTGAAAATGTCTCATAGGATTCATTTGCCAGAAGCCCAAAATAATCAATACTACTAGCGACCCAGATTTCATCTCCGTCTAAGGCAATATGGGTTATACCGCCTAATCCCTCTAAAAGCGTACCCAAGCCAGAGCTGATATTATACTCATATATACCTGAAGAGGTTGTATACACAAATCTATCAGGAATACCTGATGCTACTCTAAGATCAAATATTGCACTATTTGCTAGAAAGACTTCAGTAAAATTAAGGAAGTCATAGTGGTAGATCCCGTCATCCAAAGCAACATACACCTTATCTCCATTGGAAATCATTCTAGTCATCTCATTGCTACCTGCTGGTATGGTAGAGATGTGCCAATTTGCAGGATCCTTTAGATTAGTGCCATCGAGTTCCACCCATAAGATATCCTCATGAGTTCTAAATATTAGTCTACTATCATGGTAAATCACATCCAGGACATCAGAGAGATCCAAATTACCCTGGTTTGGGAAATTGCTAAACTGGTCTAAGTACTCAATCTTTGAATTGCCTTTTCGGAAAAGTAAAAGCCCACCAAGCAAGTCCTCTTGATAAGTAGCGTAAACTGAATCACCAACTTGTACAAAGCTGCTGACTTCATCAACTTCTACCAATTCTATTTGACGCTTACTCTCCAATACTAGATCGTAGACCTCCACCGTAGGTCCGGGACTTCTGGAGCCAATCCAGAGGAGTGAATCAGAATCCACATATACTGCATTCACATCTAAATTGTCGGTTTGTTTGCCATTGATATCTGGAAGAAAGGTCTGTGTAGCTTTATCGAAGGATACTACGCCCCCATCGCTAGCGAGAAGAACCTTGTTTTGAAGGGGAAATATTGATCTTAGTTCAGTGAGTGTTGGTAAATTCGTCCATGTTCCCACTTGTGCTGAGACTGTGAGCGCCAACAGTAATAAAATTAACAAGCGGTATATTTTCATCATCAACAACAACCTCTATTAAATCAATAATTCTAACTATTCAGAAAATGAGTATAACCAAACACAGCTAGTTATACCTCAAAAGGGTCTACACGTTCCCCGAAATTACGGTTTTAACTCTGGCCGTTTTTCTGAATGGATTCCTAAAGCACCTATCTGCAACCCATTCTCTCCACCATTTAAACATTTGGACTGTGGATGTAGGAAATAATCACCTTCAAAAATAGGATCGGTGAAAAGATTCTGTGACTTGATCCTTTCATCATCCATTAAAAGATTATCAATATCAAAACAGTTCCATTTAACCGATGCTTTACTCTTCATAAACTTAAGATCTGAAAGAGCTGTGTTATAAAATATATTATGATCGAGTCGATCTAAGGTCCCGTTCATCAAACTCATACCTGCCTGATTATTAGCAAATGTATTATTTGAAACCTGTATTAGCCCTGAATTACTTGCCGACTTAAGAATTCCACCTGCTCTAGTCATAACATTCTGCTGAAGAGTCAATGATTGAAGATGTGGATCTAAGACATCGATACAATAGTCGTCTATCTCATCGAATCGATTTGAGAGGACCTTCACTTTGCCATAATTTCCGATTTGTATCCCTCTTTTGGTTTGGGAGATTGTGCTGAATGAAATTGATAATTCAGAGGATGCTCCCACTACAATAGATTCGTCATTATTTTTAAAGTGACTCTGGGTAACCCTGGCCTTACTTCCCTCAGACAATTTAAAACTCAAAGGGCTGTTTGTGAATGTAGATTCATTTATAGTAGCGGATCCATTCATGAGTTTTAAAGAGTAACCAAAGCTCGTATCGAAAGTACAAGACTCAAACTTTACGGAAACTTGGTTTAATAATACAGCATTTCTATTATCATTAAAATAGGCATTAGAAAGAAAATAATCATATGCCGACAATACTTCTAATGCGGAGGAAGAATTTGAGATCCATCTATCATTTCTACTCTGAATGCTCCCCATTGCAGAAAAATATGTACCGGATTGATTTCTCTCCCACTGATTCCCCAGACTACTCATATTTTCAATGGAACGGATGTCGCTCCCGATCACATTTAAATAGATTCTGTTTGAATCCAATTGGACTGTATTAACACTCTCAATAATTAATCCTGACTTGTTCTCACTAATCAGATTATTTCTAAAAGATATGCTTTTACCCCCACTAAACTCAGATGCCGATCCTGAATTAGATTTGAGGAAATTATTTTTAAACTTTATCGTATCAAATGAAGTAGCTTTTATACCCGCCCCATTATTTACCATAGTCATACCCATTACATCTGCTGTAACTAATGAATCCAAGACTAGTGCCCAATCCAAATTAGCCTGGAAAGTCGAGCCATATAGTTCAGTGTTTTCACCCCGAGTTAGCTGAATCCCATTCTCCCCATTGTGTCCAATAGATAGTCCAGACATCCTACTACTTTTTATTGTATGAAGATTAGCACCATGAGCTCCATTTCCCACTAATTCAGACTGAACCATTCTTAGTGTATCAACATTTCTCATTGAAATACCGTTCATCAGATTCCCAACAGCAGAAATATTAATCAATCCACTAATTGTCGAATGATTCTGCACGAGACCATGCCGACCATTGCCAATTAATGCAACATTGTCTAAAAGAGTATAGCCACACCTGTTAAGTCTCAAACCATCCTTAAAGGAGTCTTGAATTCTTACAGAATCCAGCCATACTTCCTCTACGGAGTTAAGATCAAGAGCTGTGCCCATAGTATTCGTCAGATGTACCTTATGTGCCTCAAACAATTTTCCACTACTCGCTTGAACAGCAGTTTCTCCCACAAGGTCAAATTGACTATCATAGATCTTAACCTTTCCACCTTCAATCCTGATTGCACCCTTTTCAAGGTTCGAGAATCGAACGTTTCGCAGTTCCAGGGATGCTGATTCACCTATATGAATGGCCCAGCTGGGAAGCTGATCAAAATCGCAATTCTCTAGAATGAGTTCCCCATGGTCTACATTTATTAAGGGAACGTCCTGTGCTGTTCCCTTGAAATTAAAATCAAGGATATGGACCCTAGCTCCTGCTGTAATCTCAAAACTGCCTTGCTCGCCACCCACCCATGTCGGTCTTTGGTTGGGACGACCATGAATACGCATATTCCTTGCGAATCGATAAAATGAGTCTTCAGTATCGCCCGTGTATTTTATGACATCTGGTAAAACCTTCAGAGTATCAAGTACGCTGACTGAGTTTGTGATGAATGGAGAATTAAACAGATTCTTTACTCTCATGCCATCGGAGCAAGAGGTAATCAGAGAAAATGAAATCAGAATCAGATATATGCATAGTACTCTAAAGTTTGAACGTTTTTGGGGTAAATATCTGTTCATAGTTTTTGCATCATCAAATGAAATGTTCTTAAGTAAATATCTCTGATTTTAATGCGGGAATGTATAGGAGTCGAACCTATCCGCCGATTCTCCACCGGCATAACAGCTTTGAAGGCTGCAGTGGCCACCGGACCACATACATTCCCATGTTAATTGATGGCAACAGGGAATGATTGAATCCCCAGAGCAGCCTCTAGCATGTCAGCTACACTTATTGCAGCAGTTTTGGTAGCATAATCACCCACCCAGATCAGATAAAGGGTTTTATTGTTACTTGGTCTTTCCTTTATCGTTGTGGAGTATCCTATAGATTCAATCTGGTCGGCCAGGCGACGAGCATTGTCATAGTTGCCGAATGCTCCAGCTTGCAAAGTATATTTCCCAACTGTCCCTTGGGTAGCCTTAGGGGCTCCCTCTCCGAGACTTCTGAGAGGTGCAGGTGAAGGGGAAGCATTTCTTCCCACAACCGTCTGTCTCGATTGCCCAGGAATACGAGTCAAGTCCAATTCTGCCGGAATATCAAAAGCTCTATCAGGGAAAAGTTTCAGAATCTCGGCAAGATCACCATAAACCCGATCCATCTGTCTAGAAGCCAACCCAGCTCTTAATGTGAGATTGACTGCATTTACGATCTCTGGATAGTCTGGATAATTTCTTATGAGTTTCAAGAAGAATTCACGACTTTGCACATACAAACCCTGTGCAAAATAATATTCACCCAGATGCATCAGCGAGCCAGCTACATATCGACTATTTTTATGATTTCTAATAATGTCTTTATATAAACCGGCTGCAATCAATGCATCTGTCTGCATGATAGCCCTTGCATAACGGACACCAGGATTTCCAGGGTAGGCATAACTCATCTCTGACAATACAATTTCAGCACTGTCCTTCTTACCGTCCTGGATAAGCTTTAGAAGACCATCAACATCCTGAGACATCAATGTTAGCGGCATACCCAATATCATACAGAATAAAACTATTGAGAATTGTCTCAAACCAACTCCACCCAACCACATTTTCCACAAATATAGCTCGGCTCATCGCTGACATCGCCACATTCTGGGCAGGTTAAGATTCGGCTTCTACGATCAGATGATACAAACTCATCTGCGGCTTGTTTGAGAGCATCCTTATGTCCCAGTTTCTCCAGGATATTAAGACGCTTTAAAATATAACTTAGATTTGTGAAATCAGGATCTTTGACGTCCTCCAACAAGGAAAGAGCATCTCTATATTCACCCTTTCTTTCAAAGTATGCCGCCAGACCAATAATAACTTCTAGGTTCTCTGGTTGTTTTTTGTGTAACCGTTGATAGAATTGTTCAACTTGCTCAAACTGGCCAAGCTCGAAATACATTTTTTCTATTTCTGAAAATACATAACTACCCGCAGTAGGATCAAGTTCAACAAATGTAGTAAAGAAATCGATTGCGTGTTTGTAGTTATTCTCTTCCTGCTTAATCTTACCTAAATGGTAATATGGCGCAGCACATTTATTATTCAACTTGCTGGCTTGCTTTAACAGTGTAATTGCTTCATCAACATTTCCAGCATTTTTCGCATCGATAGCTTCTTGAGTTTTGTATATGGCAGGAAGTAATGGATCAGCACTTCCACCTGAAGCATTTTCTTTTTGGAATGCTTTAATCGCGGAATTCCAATTTTTGCTCTTTACTGCAAAGCGATGGAGTGACTGCAACGCCCATAAGTTCTTTTTATCCTCTTTGAGCATTGCTTCAGCGTGTTTTGCTGCTTTTTCGTATTGTCCTAATGCTTCATAATCTTTAGCGAGTCGCTCGTGAGCCATCATGGTGATATCTTGACTAATATTATGACGACTTAAAACGTCTTGATGCACTCGAACAGCTGCATCAGCGTTTCCCAACTGTCTATTCAAGTCACCCACTTGCAGATATACACCTAGATTGGAAGTATCCTGATGACCGATTTCTTTAAGTAATTTTAACGCCTGTTCTTTCTCGCCTTTGAGCATATAGTTTAAAGCTTTGATCTCGAGATCATGTGAACTGGCTTTATGCTTACCTGTGAAGAATAAGAATCGAATTAATACACCAATAATAGCTAAGAATAAAACTATGAATACTAATGTGACTAGGTCCATGATAGTATTATATCCTTATGAATTTTCGGGCTTTGAACCCTCGTCTTCTTCAAGTACGGCTTGTCGGCGTTTGTCAACCTCACCCTGTAGTTTTTCCCGCTCTCTATCAATTAACTTCAAACCTTTTCGAAGTTTTAGATTTTGGCCGATGGTTATTGAAAAACCGAACAGGATACCAAGAATGACGCTGCCAAGGATGATAACATATAGTGGGATATCAGTATAGACAGCACCCATCATCTTTAATTCTACCGGGGTGGCATTTTGTGTAAATACCCATACTACAGTCAGAAGAATTGCTACCGTAATAAAAATTTTCATTTCTTTCATCTGCTACCTCAATTTACAATGCGACCAAACAGCGTAATACCCTTGGCGTCTATTACTTCAATATTGACAAGATCACCAGGTTTTTCACCCGCTTTATCAAATATAACAATTTTATTGGACCTTGTTCTACCTTGATGTTGTTTTTCTGATTTTTTTGAGTCCTTCTCAACAAGAACTTCCAAAAATTCACCTATATGATTTTGGTTTCTTAACAAGGTATGCTCTCGTTGCAAAACGATCATCCGTTCAAGTCGGTCCTGCTTCTCCGCTTCAGGAACAGTATCTTCAAATTCAGCGGCCTTGGTTCCAGGTCTGGAGGAGTATTTAAACGTAAATGCCGTATCAAAGCGGACTTGCTTCATAACATCCAGTGTTTCCTGAAAATCTGCTTCCGTTTCACCTGGGAATCCGACTATCATATCTGTGCTAATTGATAAACCGGGAATTTGTTCTCTCATTTTTTTTGCCAAACTCAGAAAGTGTTCTTTGGTGTAAGTCCGGTTCATACTTTCCAGGATTCTATTACTACCTGCTTGCAAAGGAAAATGGATATGATTACAGATTTTAGGGTTATCAGCGTGTACTTGGAGTAGATCATCATCAAAATCCTGAGGATGCGGTGATGTGTAGCGTATTCTTTCAATTCCATCAATCTTAGCCACTTCAAGTAACAACTCGGGAAATCGTTTCCCCTCATGAATGTATGAGTTCACATTTTGGCCAAGCAGTGTGACCTCCTTAAACCCCTCGCTCTGAATTTGTTTTACCTCTTCTACCACGCTCTCTATTGAACGACTACGTTCTCGTCCACGTGTGAATGGGACGATACAAAAAGTGCAGAATTTATCACAACCACGCATGATAGAAATCCAGGCGTTAATGCCTTCACGACGTGCTGGAAAAAGGTCATCATAAACCTCCATACGACTTAGTTTTGTGTCGATAAGATTTTCAGGTGCTGTTTCTTTTGGGATTAATAGTTCCGGGAGACGGCGATATGAATCTGGTCCTAGAACAATATCAACATAGGGCATATTGTCTAAAATATTTTCTTTGAGATTCTGAGCCATACAGCCAAGCACTCCGATTTTAACCTCAGGGTCTTTATCCTTAAAGACCTTAAGATTACTTAAACGAGCATGGACCTTCTCTTCAGCGTGTTCCCTGACTGAGCATGTATTCAATAGTATTAATTGAGCATCGGCTGAGGATTCAGCGCGAGTATAATTTTGTTTTTCTAATAAACCTGCCACCAATTCAGAATCATATTCGTTCATCTGACAGCCGTAGGTTTCGATAAAATATTTCTTTGAAGTATTTATGTGTTTATCTCTCTTTCAACGATATAGAAGTTCTTTCCAATTACCACGAATATATTTTTGTGCTACAGGTCCTACAAGCCTATAAAACATGGACTTTAAGTTCTTTACTTCCCCAAGATAAGTTGACCAGTGGATGTAAAACGTGCTCCCCTGTCAGGAAGGTCCGATTGTGATAGTGAATCCACTAGTTGAACAAATCGATGGGTATTATCAAGTAATGGAACACCCCAATATTTTTGTTCTGTGGAGATGATTCTGGCAGAAACCATATTCCCGTTTCGGGTGATTTCCAACTCAAGAATACCTCCAAAGCGTCTATCGGAGAGGAGATTGAAACGCCCATAGGTAGCAAAATTGGCCAGGGAATATGCGATTAGCTTTCCATTATACACTTCCATAGCTCTGGCTACATGCGGTCCATGCCCCATAACGAAATCAGCGCCTGCATCAACTATTTGATGAGTAAAATCCTGTAAATGACCACGCACTTCACCCATATAATACTCCATACTATCTGGCAGAGACATAGCCAAAAGCCCTTCTGCACCACCATGTACGGAAACAATCACAAGCTCATGCTGAGTTTTCAGTTCCTTAACAAAATGAGTAGCTGAAGATATATCTAACGAGCGGTTACAATCCCCACCACTGTGAAAAGCAACGAAAGCAACCCGTATATCCCCAACAATTCGGGTGCTATACGTTCCAGGACGACCAGACCACCCTATATCATGTTCACTCAAGATACTCTCTGTTCGCTTGACACACATTTTACCAAAATCACCCACATGATTGTTGGCTAATGATAAAAAATCAAATCCTGCATTTTTAAGGTCTATTCCATATCGTTCAGGCATTCGAAAAAGATAGCAATCCAAGGAATCAGCTTCACACTTGTCACTTGAGCCACTGTCGCATAAAGTGCCTTCCAAATTGCCAATGGTGAGATCAGCATCTAAGAGAAAGGGATTGATGTACTTCAAAATATTCCCCTTCTCCTCCGGTCTGAGAAATCCATCTGGAGTCAAGGTGCCTAACATAATGTCGCCTACAGCTCTGATTCGAATAGATCGCTCTTGCTCACGGCCATAGCTCAGGCTCACAATCGAAAGGAAGAGTAATATTTGTGCTATATATTTAATCATAAAAAAAACGCCCGGCATAACCGGACGTTTTGATAAAATTTTATTCACAGTCTTATAGTTCGTTGCCTGTCAAGAAATAGTGTCTGGGATTGACTGGTACATTATTAACTCGAACTTCATAATGTAGATGTGGTCCAGTACTTCTTCCTGTGTTCCCTGAGTAAGCGATCAATTCACCTCTTTTTACTGTGTCCCCAGGTTTCACAGTATATCTACTCAAGTGTGCATAAATTGTTCTGATCCCGTATCCGTGACTCAGAACTATAGTCTCACCATAGCCTGAATTGCCCCTACTGGATTTAACCACTCCATCAGCAGTAGCATAAACAGGAGTACCAGAAAGTACTCCAAAATCCTGTCCATGATGCATGCGACGTTTACGGGTAAATGGATCTGGACGAACCCCAAAACTTGAAGTTAAATAGCCCTTATTAACAGGAGCAATAGATGGCGTACGACGTAAACGTGTAACATCCTGGTTAAGTTTTGAATAAATTTGCTCATAGCTATTTAATTGAAGGGTTACCTCACGACCGAGACTGGCCAAATTTCCCTCAAGTGAATTAATGTTTAAATCAGTGACCGGCATCAAATCACCGTAATATCTACTAAAGTCATTGACTGCACCACCAGTACCTAGAGCTCTAACATCTTCATCAACTGAAGGTAGGTCAGCATAGATACGCAGGGCTTCATCCTGATGAACCAACTCAGTCAACTGCACTTCTGCATCATCAAGTCTGACTTTCATATCTTCCATCACACGAACCAACTCTTTATTCTGGCTCTTGAGACTTTTAACTTTTAGATCATACTGTGTGTTAGAAAAGCCAGAGAAGAGGAAAGCACCCAAGCTCATAATGGTGAGCATAGCACTAAAACCAACAGTATAAACCAATGGTTTTGAGAAGAATAACTCGTTGACGCGATTCTTCTTATCGTTAATCAGAAAAAAGCGAAATCCGTCGTCTGTATTCAAATGATTACTGATTTTCTTCCTACCTTATATCCCAATTCAAATCTCTTCTACTATGACTGTGAATTATAGTCTAGAGTGTAATTGATAACAAGCACTTTTAGCTATAAATCATTTATTTGGAATAGAATTATGATAAATGTCACCACCCACTATTCCTCGACTTCGGCTTCCCCTTCTTCGTTGGCAACTTCCTGTGCCTGAGATTCCTTCAACTCAATCACAGCATCTAGTTCTTTGATTGATTTAGTTAGGGATATATAGCTTTCGTGCTCAGTTAATTTAGCGAGTTTCGCCTTTGTCTTCAAGCTTACAACCAATTCACCTAGGCTAGCTAATGTCTTTGTACGACTGCGGTTCAGCTGATGTATATCCAATTTGATCTTGCCAAGTTTAGTCAACTCCTCAGCTTTTTCACTGGCAATCTTTCCTAATTCCTCAGCTTTTTCCATTGCTGTATTCCCAAAGTCGCGCAAACCTTTCATCATGTCATTCATTAATTTCGATGCACGATCGGATTTTGGTTCTTCTTGCTCAGTCTCTTGTTTTTCTTCAGTCATTACTTTTCCTCATCTTTCTCACTGGATTCTGTCTTGTCAAATCCATCCGTTTGAATAATAATTGTTATTCAAACAATTACCTTAGAAAATAGCACTCTTTGATGGAAGAAATACTCTTTAATTCATCCAGCAATTCTGCTCCAGGTTGGGAATCACACTTTATAAGAGAGAGTGCCATGTCCCCTTCCTGCCTTGTTAGTGAGTATTCAGCAATATTAATTCCACGATTAGCCAGCAATGTTCCAACAACACCAACCACACCAGGTACATCATCATTCAGAATAAATATCAACGGACCGTCTAATAAAACATCCACGTGAAAATGATTGACCTTAGTTAAACGTTGACCACCCTGGATATCAGTATATCCCATTAATTCCCACACAACGTTGTCTGCGGATTCTACGGCTACCGAGATAACATTTTGGACATGACTCAAATCAGGATCATGTAATGTACTCAACGAAATCCCTTTGGATTCAGCTACTGACTTGGCATTGATCAAATTGACCACGCCATCAAAACGATCCTGCATAATTCCTTCAAACGCTGAGTATAGAAGGGGTTGGATGTGTTCGGGGTCTCCATTATAGCTTAACCTGAAAGATTTAATGGCACCCTTGTGTAACGGATGTTGCAAACGACCTATCTCTTTTGTCAGCTCCAGGGAATCACTTATGGATTTAAGAATACTCATGTCAGAGATTGGAAGATTGATCGTGTTGCTCAATTTTCCTTCCAATAAATAGTCCTTTAACTGAGTAGCAACCTGCACCGCGACGTTCTCGCCTGCTTCGTAGGTACTGGCACCAAGGTGAGGTGTCAGTATGATGTTTTTAGCGCCAATTAAGGGATTATTAACCGGTGGTTCACTTGTATAAACATCAAAAGCAGCTCCTGCGATTTCATCACTCTCAAGCGCCTGGGCCAAGTCTTCCTCATTCACAAGTCCGCCTCTTGCACAATTAATGAGCATTGCAGTGGGTTTCATGCGTTTTAACTCATGAGCACTGATCAAATTTAGCGTATCCTTACTCCTTGGCAGGTGAAGGCTAATGACATCAGCGGTTTCTATTACTTCATCAAGCTCTTTAACGGTAATATCAGTAACTATGAGTTGCTCCTGAGATACATAGGGATCATATCCAATAACATTCATTTGCAAACCCAACGCACGACGTGCTACTTCTTGTCCAATCCGTCCCAGTCCAAGAATACCGAGTGTCTTTCCATTCAGCTCAGTACCTGTAAGTGCCTTACGCTCCCAAGCCCCCGCTTTTGTAGATGCATCACCCTGAGGAATGTTACGCGCTAGAGACATCATCAGTGCGACGGAATGTTCTGCGGCTGATATGGTATTACCACCAGGTGTGTTCATTACAACCACGCCATGTTCTGTAGCAGCTTTAATATCAATATTATCAACACCAACACCTGCACGTCCAATGGCTTTCAATTGGCCTGCTTTACTTATCTCTTCAGCACCAATAGTTGTTCCGCTTCGAATGATCCAGCCTTCAACATCAGGCAGGGCAACATGGATCTTCTCCAGGTCATTCCCAAGTATTTCAACGACTTCCAGACCAGCGTCTTCCAGTACAGCTTTGCCAGAAGGCGAGAGTGCATCGGTAATTAATACCTTTTTCATAATTCCCCTAGAACCTCATCTAAAACGTTTAGAACATCGTTTATATCATCCATCTGAAGGTTGCCCATATGGGCAAGTCTAAATGTTTTTCCTTTAAGATCACCATAACCACCTGAGATCAGATAATTCCGTTCTTTCATTTTACCTGCAAGCGCTATCAGGTCTATCCCTAGTTTATTATTAAAACAGGTAAGCGTATCTGATTCATAACCAGCCTGGGGAAACAATCCAAATTTTTCTGCACCCCACTCCCTGACCCTATTGGCCATGGCAGTATGACGAGCAAATCGATTCTCTAAGCCCTCTTGCTTAATGCGGTCCAATTGAGTTGATAAAGCATAGAGATGAGGGATTCCAGGTGTAATAGTAGTTTGAGATTTCTCACCCGCTTTATGCATTCTAACAAAATCAAAATAAAATCCTTTTTGAGATTCTGGAATAGAACGACTACGTTCAAGCGCAGCGTCTGAAAGAGACGTAACAGCAAATCCAGGTGGTAAACCCCAGGCTTTCTGAACACTAGCCAGTGCCATATCGATACCCCACTCATCAACTTTAATGGGGGCTCCAGCCATACCACTTACGGCATCTACCATGAGCAGAACATCTGGATAGTTTTTAACGACCTCTCCTATCTCTGCCAGTGGATTCATCACACCGGTTGAAGTTTCATTGAAGACAACCGTGACCAGATCATAATTCCCCTGAGATAGTGCTGAATCAACCTGCTCTGCAGTTGTTGCCTGGCCCCATTCGACATAAAAGATATCCTGATCCAGGCCACAGATTTTGGTAATATCGGCCTGGCGTTGTGAAAAGGCTCCACATACAAAATTAGCCACTTTCTTTTTGCTTAAATTGCGGACACCGGCTTCCATTAAGCCAGTAGCAGAACTGGTAGAAACTAATACGGACTGTTCTGTGTACAGGACTTCCTTAATTCCGCTGACAACTTTCGCTTGCAGCTCTCGATAAGCAGGTGTTCGATGACCAATGGGATATTGAGACATTGCATCGAGAATTTCCTGATCTACGTGGGTTGGTCCGGGGATAAATAACTTGGGTTTCATGGTTCTTACTCCTCCAACTCTCTGAAAACCATTCCTGTGGGCAATTTAGGGAAAAAATATGTGCTCTTCTGAGGGAGACGTAATCCGCGTCCACCAATCTCAAAAAGAATATTATTGTCGGGGTAATTCATGATCCAACCAATTTGGCTGCCGGTGCGTAAGGCTTCCCAGAAATCATCAACATCACGGTGATATTCAATGTGGCGATGATGCTGGATATCATCATCAGTCAATTTGAGAATATCCTTCAAGATGATTTCCTCTAAAATGACCGTATCCATTTCAGCCAAAAGTGGGTCTTCCAAGCGATGTCTTAAATCATTGTATGCTGAATCTTTCAATCTGAGACTGACAGGTACACCTTCTTCATTGGACATGATCATCACACGGTGGTCATGCCCTAATTCAATATCATCGGCATCCATAGCCTCTATATCGAAATGTGACATTAATTTGTCCATGAGAATCTGATAGGAAAAGTCTGGCATTCCCCTGAGTGTTCTATGCGTAGGGTAAACTTTTAAGCCTGTATCCTGGGAACAAGCAAAGTAGCCCATAACATAATTGGCATCTATTTCTGAGATTCCGGTTTCTTTCAATTGTTGGTTCTGATACTGAGTTAAGGTTTCGTACCGATGGTGACCATCGGCGATAAATACCGGTTTATCCTCCATCAACTCCTGAACTTCTGCTATTACATCTTCATCTTCGATGAGATAGCAGATATTCTCAACACCTGTATCCTCATTCTTGCCAACCAAGGTGGCTACGGCCTTTGGCACCGCCTCGTCAAGTCGCTTAATAATTTTATTTTCAGCATCTTGATAAGTAAAAAATATTTGCGAAAAATTGGTCTTGGTTGTTGCTGTTA
>CAZOBQ010000022.1:4442-24161 GCA_964578155.1 uncultured Lentisphaeria bacterium | reverse complement strand
CTGCCATTAATCTTATTTATGGGTGAAATAATACGAATAGGATCTTGGATCAAATCTTCAAACCCGTAAAATATTACATATCCGAGCCGCCCACCCAGGACCACTCCTACAATTGCCCACATAATTGCATCTGCAACAAAGTCCAGACTATAGGGTAATTTTTCGTTCTTGATTCGATACTTTGCCACCAAGTAGGTAGTTGCAAAGGCAGCAATATACATCATCCCATACCAGCGCAGTGGAAAATTGCCTATGCTGAATATTACGGGATCCATTTGAGATGGCAGATGTTGCCACCATTCTATAAAATTATTCAAAAATCGACTCCTGAGTCATAGTATTACGAAGTGAAATTAGACTAGACATCATTGATACCAAGGAAAAGTGGCTACTCCTTTTGCGAACTGCCGAATAAACGCATGTCAAGTGCAGCAGGTTCCATATATTTGACATTAATTTTGTCAAATTCATCATGCTGAGTGTTAATCAGAAAATTATACTCCTCATGAACAACCGCACTGGGGATTCTTAATATGAGTGACTCGCCTGAATTTAGCCATTGATTACCAATCTCCTGCAATTCACTTCCGGGAAAAGGATCATTCCAATTATCGGGAAGTTCCGATTCCGATACATGGTGAATTTGTTCCTCTTCAACTTCAATTGCTATCTTAGAATAACTTGAGAACATTTTTTTATTGTCAGTGTGGACTAGTATCTCAAGAATAGCCAGGGATAAGTGTTGAGCGCAATAGATCACAGAATGCCCCGGACTGGTCCAACGTCCACCAAATAGGCGAGCACCTTCTCCACTAAGCCCATGGCTGACATATCGCGTCTTTATAAGCCTCCAGAGCGTTTGGGTCACAAACCAATCCCATATTCTAAGCGCCCGATAACTGTTTCGACTTCCCGAGCTCCCAATTCTGTACAAGCCATCTCAATCGGTGATGTATCGCCCAAAGCTTGGAGTGGGCTTGAAAACCAATCACGAGCTGCCTTATAATCACCTTCAAAAAGAGAAACAACATTTCCAAAAACCCTGGCAGCTCTGAGTAGGCGATCGGATTCATCTGGATGTAGACTCCCTTCTCTTTTACGCCTTTGTAAAGTCCGGAGTGGAATATGTAATAGTTTCAAGACCTGTTCTTTGGGAAGAGCTATATTTCGCTCAAACCGTTCATACGCCTGAAATGAAAGACCATTATGTACGGCATCAATCAGTGAATGGGTTTGGTATTCTCGTAAACCTATCAATGAGACATAGTAGTTTCCAACCGTCTCATTCACCTTTAACTGCTCACGGAAAGCTTCTCGATCATTTTCTGTTGGGTAATTTACCATATTGTCTCCCATAGTTATAATATGCCATACGCCATCAATTTACCGCCATTTGGCATATATACAACAAAAAAAAGGCGCAGCACTCACTACGCCTTTTAATAAAATCTATTTAAATTCGATTTCTAGTACAGATATCCCAAACCAATATATAGCCCGGAGGTTCCATCCTGCTCATCAGCTGCCAGTCCATAATCTACGGCAATAATGAAGTTTTCGTTAAGAACAACTCTCAAGCCACCACCATAAGAAAGGTGTAATCCTTCGTCTGCAGTAGGTGTAATAGTTCCACCGGCAACCTCATAAGGGCTTAGCACTTGACCAAAGTCTCCAAAACCATTTAGAGCTAGATAAAGATTTTGTCCACCAACAACTGTTCTAAAAAATTTCCACCGTGCTTCCAAATTGGCCATAACAATGGAATTGCCAACAATACGGTTTTTAAGAATCCCGCGGAGTGACTTAGAGCCACCCATACCTTCTGTCATCTTAAAACTACTCTGATACCAGGGCAGCATAAAGAAAGGCACGTCATCCCCAAAATTCTGCTGATACCCTACTCTGTAGGCAAATGAAAGATCATTTTCAATCAGCGTGAAATACTGTCTGTGTGTGGCCGTAAAAGTGGAGAATTCAAAATCACTTCCCATAAAACCAGGATAAGTTGTAAATAAGGCCTCTGCCCATATCCCACTCATAGGGTTAGGTTCATTGTCACGGGTGTCATATACCATACCAAACTTAACATATGGGGTAAGTCCTCCATCGGCTTCTTCCTCGCCGATATAGTTGTCTCTTACATATTCATCGTAGAGTGACAATGTGTCTGGTAATTTATCCACGTCATCTTGATCCTCGTTAAGTACATCAATGTCCACAGTTGCAACTTCTGTGTTGATATAGCCAAAGCCCAGTATTGCACGTATATTTTCACTCAAAATGCTTTTCTGGAAATCAGCCGTTAAACGTAGCGTATTTCTTTCGTGTCGATAATACATGCGAGTTATGTAATTGCTTGAATCAGCATTCTCAAAACCTGGTGTGTATCCTGCCTCATATCCATTAAAGCCATAAAAGGGTAGTGCTTGCTCAGTGAGATAACCTGCATAAGCAGTGATTCGAATATCATTTGGAAGGAGATACTTGGAGTCGAAAAAGAGTGTGTTCTCACCACTCCCCTTTGTTGTACGTGTCCAGGTAGGTTTTATAGTATAGTCATAGTCTGGATAATGTGAACCATCACCATAGTTATAGGCTTCAAATACGATACCGTATAAAAACCCTGTGTCAGAATTATAGGCAACAGCAGGTACACCACCAAAGCCCCAACCTTTTTTGGCTTCCTGCCCCAGAGTAAATGTCACGCTCACTATAAGTAATAACAATAAGAGTTTACGACCCATGCTGATCTCCTCGATTTTGGTTAGTATTATCCGTCTAAAAGACTTTCCAAACGCCAGTTCATCTCCCTGACAAAATCTTTGTCGGGATCAAATCCAACTACCTTATACCGGATATTTCCTGATGGCCCTATTATAAACAAACTTGGGATACCTTCCACACCAAATTTTGTCGCATTCTCATTAGCGAACGCAACTGGAAATGTGAATCTCAGCTCCTTAATGAAGGGTGAAACTTTTGATCTGTCACTATCTGTTGAGGCAGCAATAAAGGCAACTTTAGGGTTCTTCTTGTGCTGCTCATAGAATGCTTGAAACTCTGGTAATTCGCGACGACAAGGCTGACACCATGTTGCCCAAAAATCAACAAACACAACCTTACCTAGCATATTTGCATTGTTAATTTTCTTACCGGACAGATCAGTGAATTCAAAAGATGGTGCTGCCATTGAGAACATTTCTGCCATCACTTCTTCTCTACGTGATTCTGACAAACTATCTTTCAAATCCTTCAGAAATACATCCGCATCATCGCTAGGATTCAATGCATTATATGTTTCTTTGACCTTGTTTATGATCATGGGTTGATCAGGAGCATGGCGTAATGCACCAATGAAATCTTCCAGAGCGGCACTTAGGTCACCTTTTGCTTCTAGCAATAGACCACGACGCATCAATGTCTCGGGTTGCTCATAATACTCGAGCGCAGAGTTATAATCTTCTAAAGCTTTTTCATTGTCCCCGGCGAGCTCATAAATGCTTGCCCGCGTCGAAAAGATCATAGTACCCAATTCATTTCTCCATTGGAGACCAACCTCGTTTGCTCGGAATCTATTGATGGCAAACTCAATCACTTCTGGTGCTTTCGCTTGAAGCAATTGTTCATTGGACATGAGAAGGGCAAATTGATTTGCCACTGCGATCTCATCAGCCATTTCTAGAACACCGCTATCGGGATATACTTTCAATAGACCAAAAAATTTGTCAAACCGTTCTGCATCCTGTTCCATGATAGAGCGTTCAGTTGCTTTCACCATAGTCATCCCTGCAACATATTCCTGTGGATAATTTTGGCTCAATTCGTAGGCAAGATCCATCCAGGCATCATATTCGATATCCTGACCAATTGTATCAGCTAGTACTTGTAAACGCTCAGCTGAAACCTCAGGTTTCGTTTCGCAAAAGCTTAACATTAGAACAGATACTAGTACCACGATGGCACTTATTCTTCTTTTCATTATTTCCTCTTTCTACTCAATAAACGTTATTATTCAAAACTCAAAAAATAGTTAAAAACAGTAGGTGTCATCCACGATTCACCCCATTGATTCACAAAACCTACGTGCCCTCCCCGCTCTGTCAAAAGTGATCTTATTGCTCCCACTTGCGTACCTCCATTTGGCATGGAGTGCTCAGGAATGAAAGGATCATCTTTCGAAGCCATATAAAGTGTAGGTATTGTTATGTCCTGCAAAGTGTTTTTTGAACTCATTTCTTTATAATAATGAGCCGCATCACGGAAGCCATGGATGGGCGCAGTGGCCGAATTATCCAAGTCCCAGAAATTCTTGGCGGCAGCCAGGTTCTTTGCAAGAGATGGATCTTGGATCAAGTTGGCTTTGAGAATATATTTTTTTAATAAGCTTCTCCGGAACTTCAGTATATAAAGTCTATTCAGACCCCCACGCATAAAATCTGCTGATGCTCGCAGATCTACCGGTGATGAGATCATAGCGGCAGCTTTTACTCTACCTTCCGGTTTACCTTTAGCTAAATAATGTGCAACCTGACTGCCACCTAGTGAGATACCGGCAAGATAAATGGTCTTATATTTATGGCTCTGTGACAATAGCTCATCAATGAAATATTGGATATCTTGATAAAAGCCTGCATGGTAAAAATTACGACGACGATTGATCAACCCACCACAACTCCTCATATGCAAGACAACACCTGACCATCCCAAGCTCTGAACTTCATTCATCAGCAAGCGAGCATAGCGACTTTCGGAATCACCTTCCATGCCATGTACTAGAACTGCCAGGGGTTTACCTGGCTCACCATCGATCCAGTCCGCAGCTACAATATCTCCATCCGGTAATTCAACAATTTCACGCCGATATACAGGAAGCGCTACAGGCATTAAAAGTGATGCAAATATGGTTTGATAATGACCATTTGGCAGCCATGAGGCTGGCACGAAATCAGTTGGAGTAAAATCACTCATCATGTTGAAAATACTTATAGCGAGTCAGCAGCAAATTTAGAAGTGTGTCATGGAATAGATTAAATCGAAATATTTTAGCTTAAATAATCGTCCAAAGCCGACTCTATACTAAAAATATCATCAGCCTTAAGTCCATATGTCAGGTGTTGATAGTCATTCTCATCATTGATCTTGTACTGTTTTTCGAACTCATCAGCATGATTGATAATGTATTTTAGAGCAGTGATCAAACTTTGTACATCCTCAAGGGTGGAATAGAGGCCAAAACTCGCTCTTACCATCCCAGCTTTTCTCATGAACTCAGGACTCATATTGCCAAAGTCAATTTCACCAAAATTCTTCTCAAGGTCTTTAGACATCATTTCCTTGACATACGGATGAGCACAAAAACACTGATTCCGAACCGCAATATTATAATGATCATTTAAAACTGCTGCTACCAATCCATGATCCATCCCACTCACATTAAATGAGATAGAAGCAGCTCGAGGACAAATACTATGATCAGTTCCACCATAGACGATGAGTTCTGGGATGTCAGCCATGGCTTCTAGCGCCTGGATCATGACAAAATCTTCTTCTTCCACAAGGAGCTGCATACCAATACGATCAAGAACTTCAATCGTTGAGGCCAATGCAATAGCCCCGGGAATATTGGGTGTACCGGCCTCTTCTCTATCCGGGAAATTCTCCTTTACCTGGTAACGATCCTCAAGCACCCTCTCTACCATTCCTCCACCGACTTCTTCAGGTTCAATGCAAAGGAGGTGATCTTTACGTGCTATGACTACGCCAGGCGATCCAGGTGAATACGTTTTATGGCCGGAAAAGACCAGGGCATCAATACAGGCATCTGGATCATCCGGATGAAAGATCTGCGTTGGTAGATGTGCCACACTTTGTGCTCCATCAATCATGATCAAGGCACCATATTTATGAGTCAAACGAGCGATATCATGAATTGGATTAATGATTCCAGTTACATTACTCACAGCAGTAATAGAGACATAATTGACCTTACCAGCAGCTTCTTTTAGAGCTAATTCCAGCTTTGGAAGGCTGATACACATCATATTTTCTTCAAGGTTGTCGACAGGAACATGAATGACCTTATTCATGTGTTTGCGATGGGGCAAATCATTTGAATGATGCTCCATGATAGAGATAATAGCCGTATCCTTGTCAGGATTGAGATCTCTGAATACACGGGCCATTCGATTGATTCCACCGGTTGTCCCTGAGCCGGTAAAAAAGCAGGTATATTGATCTTCTGGTGCACCGAGAAAGGAAAGAATCCGTTTGTGAGCCCAATCGTAGGCATTCGTTGAGACATGAGCGCTATGATGTAGATTACTATGCGTGTTAGAATAATGTGCCATAAAACCATCAACCACTTTAGCAGCAGGTCGCATCATAAGTGAACTAGCAGTAGAGTCCAGATAGATTCTACGAGTATCCTCGCCCCTGACATTTTTATACTGCGTATCGAGACCGATAAAATCTGCACGAATTTTATCTAGAAGAGCTTTCCCTTTTAGAACTTTTTCAGGTGATTTCATAAATTAACTCCTAAAATTATTTCCCCGAGTTAGCCCTCATTGGAAAGAATATAAACAAGGTAATTGTTGAACAAATAGCTTTACGCTGTAAACCAAATAGAGGCAACCCTCAGGTTACCTCTATCATCTCATAAAAAAGGAATGGAATAGTTATTTCATCAAAATCATTTTTACAACTTTTGAACTGTTATCTGCTGTGATCTTAGTGAAATATATTCCTGTTTCGACTGATCTACCTGATTCATCTAAACCGTTCCACAAGATGGAGTAATTCCCAGACGAAAGACTTGCATTGAGCAATTGTCTGATTTCCTGACCCAAGGCATCATAAATGGCTATGGCCACATATCCGTTCTCAGGAATCCCAAAACCAATGGTTGTTGAAGCATTAAATGGATTAGGAAAGTTCTGGCTCAATTCCAGCTTTTTGGGAATGAGAGACCTTGGTTCTGTAGAAAGGGGCAAATTTAAAATAAAACCTGTTCGCTGATAATTCCCACGATCTGTGCACCAGGTTGATCCCCTTGTAAATGGAGTTTTTAAATTGACGATTGAAAGATCACTGTCTGTTCCAACAATAAGCTCCATACTACCATCCTGAGTCAAATCATCCACAGATACTGTTCCTTGAACTTTGTCACCCATGGCAATGGGGAAGACATCAAAGGCAGTCCCATCATAGTGAAATGCGTGGAGGGTTGAATCATTTGCACCAACAATGATTTCAGCAAACTTATCCCCGTCCAAATCAGCAATAACAGGTGAGCTATAGCAAGTGCCCCCAAGGTCTTGTGGCCAGCCGGCAAGATCCTGACCTTGATAGTCAAGAATCGTGATTCTGCCATCAGTGCCTGTTATCACAATTTCCATAAATCCATTTTCATTGAAATCACAAACTGCAGCTGAGGTTCTGATCCTTTTTCCAGAAGCCTGTCGTGTCCACAGAGTATCTCCAGTATGGGAAATGGCAAAAACTCTACCGGCATCTTGTCCAATAATAATCTCAAAATCACCATCACCATCTAGATCTGTGATAACAGGAGCAGTCCTAGTACCTTTGGACAAGTACACAGGGAAGCCTGCCAGGCTCACACCCTGTAGATCGATAGCGTGCAACCAGCCCTTGTATGTTCCGACAACGATATCTTTGCTCCCATCATTATTCAGATCAGCAATGGATGCACCGGCATACATGACTTCACCCTCCAGGGTCACAGGGAAATTATTAAAAGGAGTTCCATCATGATGAAGCACCAGAATTTTTGTTGAAATTCCAGGGACCACGATCTCTAGATCTCCATCACCATCAAGATCGTCCAGCGCTGGAGTACTCATGATCGTGCTGGTTGATGTAGCGATAGATTTACCATTTCCATCGTGCTCAATGACGTAAATATTCCGGTCAGTGGATGTAACCACAATCTCAAGATCACCATCGTTATCAATGTCTGCCACAGCAGGTGATGCAGCAACCCAATGTCCTAACTTAAAAGGAAATCCAGCTAACTCTGTACCATCTATGGTAAAGACATGAAGCAAACTATCTTTGTCACCAACAATCACTTCTTTTTGACCATCCTGATCAAGATCAATACTGACATTTCCAGAACCAGGATAAACTGCCTCGCTCAGCTTTACAGGATAATTGTGCTGAAATAGGTCCATGGTCACCGTGATAGGGACAATAGTTTCAAAGGCATTTACACCACCTGGGTCAACCACAACCCTCAGACTAAAATCTAGGGATGCCGCAGCAGGAGCCTGGTCTGAGACAGAGAATGAAAAGAGGTCACCATCGTTTGTAGTCGAATTACAGGAGAGGACCGAGCCATAATCACCTACGTTATCAATCACGGTTACAAACGGGCTACTACTCGATAGATACCCCGTCACATTGGGTGCATCGAACCAATGACATTCATTAAAAAGACTTATGGACAAATAGGTAGACTCACCTGGATTCAATTTATGGTCACCATCATCATCTATAGGCGTTAATTCCAGGTTATCACTCGTAAGTAGGGGGATATCTGCCGGGAATAGTTCCAGAAATGGTTCCTCAGCTGCATTCAGAACTCCAAGAGTTCCCGGGCTTTGGACAAAGGCTACAAAACTACAGTTTGCAGGGATCAATTTACCCTCCTCATAAAAGGGGATATTAAAATCAATATCTACTGTTTGTTGAACACCGGCTGCAAGAGTTACAGCTGTCCCTGAAGAACTGGGAAACATTCCTCGCATCACATTCTCATGCTGGGGATAACCATTGCGACCCATAAAATAAAGATCATCCTCAACGAGCACGAGATACAGTGTATAATCCCCATCAACACCTGATTCAGGATTTAGGATGATCTGGCAACTTCCATCACCAGTCTCGTAATCGTAAGCACCAGCACCAACCATTAACCCTAGCGGTGATGTTGTTGCAGCATTGTCTAGGATGTAATCGCCCCATGCATAAAAATCGTATCCACGATTGGTTCCATCAACGTATAAGTAAGGAGTCCCATTTATGCCATAGTCACTAAAGCGAGCCATCTGCTCATCATTATTATAAGCGTTAAATGCATCTGCGCCAAACCACCAGGTGTGGTAAGCTATGGTTGTGAATGTACCTTGATTTGCGTCCCGGATTCCTTCCAGGTGAACCCCTGCGGGGCCACAGCTTGGTCAGCCAGCGCTGGTGAAGAATTCTGTCAGAACCAATCTTTCAGCACTAAAACTGAAAGCAAAAAGTGAAAGTATGGTGACTACTAGATTTTTTAAACTGAATCGCATTTGGTTTTCTCCCGCTAATGTTGATGAAAACAATCTATGCCAATTCAGGTAATTAACATAGCAAAGTATTCATATAATTAACTTCCCATGAGCAATCTAGCAGCAAGGGTTTAGCCTGCTTTGGCCAGCTTCTTCCGCTCACTCCTACTCTCAATCAAAGAGTACAGGACAGGAACAATAATCAGGGTTAAGAATGATGAGATCGCCAAGCCAAAAATCAAGCTAACTGCTAGAGGTCTCCAGTATTCTGCACCACCTGCCAAGTTTAAACTCAGAGGAATCATACCCGCCAAGGTTGTAACAGTTGTCAGAATGATGGGACGCAATCGATTTCTACCCGCCTTTATAAGAGCATCCTTCACCCTCATCCCTTTTTCCCGGAGATCATTAACATGAGCAATAAGGACAATGGCATCATTCACCACAACTCCCATCAATGCCACGACTCCGAAGAAGGCCATTATTCCAAACGGAACCCGAGTAACCATGAGTCCAAAGATCACTCCAATAAACGAAAGTGGAATGGCCAGGGCAATTATGAAAGGTTGCCTTATTGACTGAAATTGTGCACTTAGAATAATCATAATCACAAGAAAACCGATGGCCATAGCACGCCCAAGGCTGGAAAAAGATTTCATTGCCTCATCTTCAACCCCACCGTATTCCACTGTCACTCCATTTGGGACAGCGAGTGCTGCCAGATATGGATTCATGTGACGCTGAATATCAGTCGGATCAACTCCCTTAGCTGGATCACATGATACGGAGATATTTCTCTTGAAATCCTTGTGTTTGATTAGTGTTTCGCTACTTCCAATTTCCAGCGTTGCCACATTTTCAAATGGAATCATTTGACCCATTTGATTCATTATATTCAGGTTCCGGATTGCGTCAACAACATCATCACCCTCGGTTGACAGGCGTACCACAACAGGTATATCATCCAAGCCATCTGAGTAAGTTGTCGCTTCTAGACCGATCATGGCAGCAGCCAGGGTGTTACTTACTTCCTGACTAGAGAGACCATAGCTGGCCGCTCTATCGTGATCAACATGAGCCTGGAACTCGGTGCGACGTACTCCCAGACTGGATTCAATATTCAAAGCACCTTCAACTTTTCCAAGATCACGTTTTACCTGTTCAGCCACAAAAGCCAGAGCTTCTAGATCATCACCACTGATGTCAATGATTACATTATCTGCCACTGGAGGACCTTCTGCAATAGTCTGAATCTTTACAGCAATTCCAGGCATACGGGACAGTTTTTCATCCATGATCTCTATCAGATCGTCCACAGAGCGGTCACGCTCAGACTTATCAACAAGATCAATATTAATCTGACCGATCTCAGCCCCTTTTCCGCCACCTTGGGCTAACCTGACATTTTGGACACCACTTTCCCCTACAGTGGAAACAAACCGATCTACTTCTGAAAAGCTAAGGAGGTATTCCTCTATCTCCTTCACTACACTATCTGTGTACTCGAGTTGGGAACCGGCAGCCGTGTTAATATCCAAGATTATTCTGGGCTTGGGTACTTTCGGAAAAATCTGGACCTTCACTAATTTTAGGTCTGTTGCTGACGAAATACCAACGATTCCTATTGAAGCAAAGAATATGATGGTGATACCAACAACTACCACCAGACGATGCCTGAGAGCCCAGTTTATCATTCGGGTATAAATTCGTTTTCCAACCCACTCGCCGCTGAGCATACCTGCACGCTTGGTGACCGTCATTAATTTCGATGAGAGTACAGGAATGAGGAAGTGATCTGCAAGGAAGGCACCTACGAGTGTAAAAATAACCACCTTGGGAATAACTGATAAAAACTGGCCCATGGTTCCTGACATATAGATGATAGGTGCGAAAGCAACCATAGTGGTTAAAACAGAGGTCATGATAGGGATACCAACTTCATCGATGGACATAATAGAAGCATCCCTTCGGCTCAATCCTTCTTCCATATGACGATAGGTGGATTCAGCAACGATGATTGCGCCGTCCACCACAATACCCAATACGATGATCAAACCAAACATGGATATTCCGGTTCGGTCAAGATCAAAATACCACATTAAGGGAAAAGATGACATAAGAGCAAATGGTAGAGCTATGGAAACAATGAGAGAATTTTTAAATCCAATGCCAGCAAAGAGAACCAGAACAACAAACAAGATACCCCAGGCAGCATTCTGATTTAACTGACTATTCTGTTTTTCGATGTCCGTCGCCTGTCTCGCGGTATATGAGTGGGACATGCCCTCAGGAAATTGTTCAGCAAGTTCGTCAACAGCTAGCTCGATCTGTTCCGTAGCCTCAACAATATGTGCTCCGGGACGTTTTGAAATAAGCAGGGTTACGCTATTCTGCTGCTGATATCTCGAATAACTCGTAGCTATTTCATAGCCATCTATTACCGTTCCGACATCACGGATACGTGTGATGTTACCCGTATTACTTACTCCCAGAATAGTATTTTCAATATCTCGTATCTCTGTGTACTTACCCACTGTGCGAACAAAAATATCCTGACCTTGCAGCTTTACCGTACCTCCAGGAAAGTTCAGATTACTCCTTTTTAGAGCCATGAGAACCTGAGGGATACTGAGATTATTGGCTAAAAGTAAACCCGGCTCCAATTCAATGGCAATCTCACGCTCCTCGCCACCAAACATCTCCACTTGATTCACCCCGGAAATTCGGGTCAACTTGTCTTTGATGAGTTCAGCCTGAGATCGCAATTCATGGGGTGAAAAATCGCCATAAATATTGAGAATACTGATTGGTGTATCTGCGAAGTCGATGTCTCGAACTGCAACATTATCTACTTCATCACTTAACTCTGGAATCGCTTCATTAACTTTCTCTTTCAGATCATCAATACTCTTATCCAAATCTGCATCTGCACTAAATTTAATTGATATAAATCCCACGTTTTGTAAGGCATAGCCAACTACTTCATCCACATCCTGCAATTGGGCGAGTTTTTCCTCAATTGGCTTAATGATCTCAGTCTCTACCTCAGAAGGGGCAGCACCTACATATGTTGCAGATACGAAAGCATAAGGAATTTCAATGTTCGGTACGAGTTCCAGTGGGAGAATCAAATAGGCCGCAATACTGGCGATAAATATACCAAGTGCGCTAAGAATAACGCCCATTGGGTGATCGATAGCTTGTTTCGATATTTTCATATATATAAATCCTACGTTATTCTACGATATCCAGTAGGGAACCATCATTAACATCATTCTGGCCCTTGACGATGAGTATATCTCCAACTTGCACATCAGCTTTGATGAAGACCTCAGAACCGGATAGAGCCTGAATTTCTATATCTTTTTGTACTGCCCTGCCCTCTTCCTCAACAAAGATGAACTGTGAAACACCATCGTCCTGGATCAAGCTTAAGGGAACGACCAGAGCTTCTTCAAAATACTCAAGGACGATTCGCACATCGGCAATGAGACCAAGTTTAAGCCCAGATACATCTCCGGTAATGCGAACTTCAACATCATAATTATTTGAAAAGTTTTTTGGTGCCATTCCAATCCGTAACACCTCACCGCTAAACATCCTGTCGGGAAATGTTTTAAAGGCTACCTGAGCTTGTTGCCCAACTGCGATATGGCCGATTCTTGACTCAGGTACGGGAATAATGATCTTGAGATGATTCATATCAGCCAGGACAAATGGTGGTTGCATGGCACCAGCAGGGGCTACCAAGTCGCCTATATTCAAATTTTTCGCAACAATCCAACCACTGAAGGGTGCACTGAGCTCTGTGTTGTCCATTGAATTTTTTGCCTGGCTAAATCCTGCCCTTGCGTTGTCTAGTCCGATCCTGGCCATTTCATATTGATCAGAAGAGATGACATTAGAATCAAATAGCTTCTGTGAACTCTCTAGATCGCGTTTGGATTTTTCAAACATGGATTTGGCTTGAGTAAACATGGTCTGATAAACATCTGTTTCAACGCTGGCCAGCCGTTGATTATTTCTAACATAATCACCCACGTTGACCCATATGGAATCCACCTGACCGGAAGATTGGAAAAGCAGATTAACCTGATTTTCCGAAACGACTCTACCAATGCTGTGATAATCGATTTGAAATGGCTGATACATCACTTCACTCAAAGCAACAGGGATCTTAGTCTCCTCAATCACTTTTTCAGCGACTTCTCCACCACAAGAGGAAAGTAAAACACTCAAAAGGATAACCATTAATAGTTGAATTGATATTTTCTGTACTCTCATTTTTCTTCTCCAAGTGCACGAGCTAATGAAGCGTGTGCGCTGTTATATTCAAAATATGCTTGATAAAGTCCAAGTTCAGCTTGATCGCTGGCACTTTGGGCATCTAGTACCTGTAACTGGCTTGCCATACCCTGTTTAAACAAGCGTTGAGCCATATCCACTCCTTTACGAGCTTGGGTGACTCCTTTTTGTCCCGCTTCAATCTTTCGAGATGATTCTATGATGCTCAGATATATACTTTTAAGTTCAAGAAGTAAATTCTCCTGGACATCATGTTGTTGATATTCAGATTTACGATAGTCTGCCTTTGCTTTTTGAACCCTGGCCGAGGAGCCAAAGCCATTAAAAATTGGTAAGTTAACGCCAACCGCCAGTGAAGAGGACTCTCTAAATTCTGAGCTTTCAAATTCTTTATCGTTATAAGACGCCATCTGTTGATACGAACCAGTTAAAGCAATTGAAGGCATAAACTCCGCCTTGACCATGAGAATATTCTCTTTCATTAAGCGCGCATTTGCATCCAGCTGCTCTATCATTGGTTGACCACTGAGCATTTTGCTTTCCAGTTCACTAAGATTCAGATTTGTCTCTACCACACTCTGCAAATCACCAATAGTGAGAATCTCCTGGTCAATATTCAAACCACAACTTCTCTTCAGACCGGCTTGAGCAAGCTCCTGCATCTTATGAACATTACTAACCATCGTTGTTTGATTAGCCACCTGAACATCAGCTCGGATAACATCAAATTCTGCTGTTTTCCCCTGCTCATAAAGTGCTGTTACATTTATCAGGTTTTGTTTCATAACGCTGAGGGAATGATCCATAACCGACATCATTTTATCAGCCAACAATACTTGATAGAAAGCTTTTTTCGTATTCTCAATCACCGAGAGGCGGGTCACTTCAGCAGCAGACTTTGCTAGGTCACCATAGACATTTGCACCCCGAATGGCAGCGATGACGCGACCTTCAAATAGCGGTTGAGTCAGATTTAATCCATAAACCATGGTGTTGTCATTGCCAAATCTCAGATCAATAGGTACAAGCTGAACGCTGGTTTGTTGAAGCATGCCTGAAGTCCCATCCGGCAGAATATGAGTTATTGTATTCCCGGCCCCATCAGTCAGCGGAGCAGGAGCTCCTACCGCATCTAGCACCCCGAAAGGAACTGGGAAAGACATGGGTTGTGCGGCAATTGCAAAACTATGTGACACTTGACCAAAACCAGAAATCACTGGTAAGGCTGCCGAAAAGGCTTCCCTTCGCTGGGCTTTGGCTTTGATCAGGTCTTCCTCAGCGTTTTGAATATTAATATTGTTCTTAAGTGCTAGCTCTACGGCTTTATTAAGATCCAATTCAATGGTCTCAGCAGATGCCCCACTAAAAAAGAGACTCAGTACAATTAGAATTAATTTCAGATGCTTAAACATGACTGGCTCCTGTTAAAAATATGTCAACGATCTCATTCGAATCGACATCGTCAATGATGATCTCACGATGATTGAGTGAGCGCACTTGTCCGTGGATCATCCCACTGATATAGGAAGCGTATCGAGTGGCGTTCCCAGATTTTAACTGTCCTGAATCAATGGCAGCTTGAATCTCTTTGACCATCAATTTTTTAAGATACATGAATCGTTGATGGAGATCTTTTCCGGATCCGCCATGGATGGCTTCTCCAATGAGCTGCTGATTAGCTACAACCACTCGTAAAAAATCTTCATTACTACGATAGTACTCAAATTGTGAATTCACGATAAGTCTTAAACGCTCCAATGGGTCTTCTACATTGCTAAGTTGTTCTTCCAGATAATTGCTGACTTTGGTAAGCGCATAATTGAAAGTCGAGAGTAGCAAATCGTTCTTATTCTCGAAATAATTATAGATAGTCCCTTTACCGAACTCTGCCAAGGTTGCTACTTCCTCTAACTTGGTCTCGTTAAATCCGTTTCTCGCAAATAGATGTACAGCAGCATCCATAATGGCTTCTTTGTTACGTATTTTATCCCGCTCTTTGCGGCTTAAATTAGATGGATTTGAATGTTCGTTCATAATATGACTCCTTGGTCACATTATAAACTAAGAAGTCATCTACGCAATAGATAAAGAGCTTTATCTATATGATCGATTATTCAATAGCCCCGTCCTTTAGGGCGGGGATTTATGTTGTCTTACCCTGATGGTTTTGTGCTCAGAGGCATGCTTTAAGAAATGCCTCTGAGCACAAAACGTTGGAACGGAGTATCCCACAACCCCGGGTTACATTTCGACAAGCTCAATAACCAACCCGGGGCTACTGATATTCTTATGATATTTCTTAAAATATTATCAACATATCCATGTTACAGGCACAAGATTTGAATAAATTCATCGCCATGATAAACATTCTTACTAGCGATAGATTCCTACATCATGATACAGGTTCCGGACACCCGGAACGTCCTGAAAGACTAAACGCCTGCATCCGTGGTCTACAACAAATTGAAACACCTGATGTCCTGAATTGGCGTGAGCCACGTAGAGCTCGAATCGATGAATTACAGCTGGTTCACCCCCTATCCCATATTCGAAACGTGAGACAAACAGCTGAACGTGGTGGCTTTAGCATGGATGCAGATACTACAGTTAGTCCAGAAAGTTATGATGTAGCTCTGCAAAGCGCAGGTGCCTGGCTAGATGGAGTTGATCGATTGGTCCATAACCAGGAGTCTTCCTTTGTTATCTCTCGCCCACCGGGGCACCATGCAGAGGCTGATAGAGCCATGGGTTTTTGTCTGTTCAGCAATTGTGCCGTAGCAGCAAATTATGCAACTCAGGTTAAAGGTGTGGATCGTGTTGCCGTATTGGATTGGGATGTACACCATGGGAATGGCACCCAACACATACTGGAATCTGACCCCAATATGGCTTATTGCTCATTACACCAATGGCCTTTCTATCCTGGAACTGGAGCACCCCATGAAACTGGTGATCATAAAAATGTTTTGAATATCCCAATGAGTGCCGGCTCTGGAAAAGATGAATATTTTGCTGCTTTCGATAAGCAAGTTATGCCGTTCCTGAAAGCTTTTGAACCCGAGCTACTCATCATCAGTGCTGGATTTGATGCCAGCATCAATGATCCGCTAGGGGGCATGCGTCTACAAGCTGAGCATTTCGCTGAATTTACCAAATATTGCTTGGATATTACACCCCAATTACTGCTAGGTCTAGAAGGTGGATATGACCTGGGTGACCTGTCAGACTGCACTAAGTCTGTTACAGAGGTTTTGATCGAGAATGATAGTAAATAGAGCACCATGCTAGACACCCGTAGACAGGCAGGTCGGTTATTAGGCAAGCTCCAAATATCATCTACCACACGACTGATCAAGCTGCTGGTTTCCGCCCTTGTTGCGGCCAGCATCGCTTTTATACCAGAATATAGCGGTCTAGATCCTGCTCCCATGTGGGCTTTGTTCATTCTAATATTAGCTGCAGGACTTTGGGTAAGTGAAGCTATCCCAGCCTTTGCCGTAGCAATTCTGATCATCGGCCTTGAAATTCTGATTTTAGGTCGGCCAGGTGGCGTCTTTGCCACAGGACCCAAAGATTGGCAGATGTTTGTTGCTCCCTGGTCCAGCCCGATCATGTGGCTATTTCTAGGTGGCTTTGTCCTGGGTCAGGCAGCCCAAACCACAGGTATGGATCGGATGATGGCTCGTTTCGTCCTGAAGGGCTTTGGAACCAGACCCTCTGTCATTCTACTGGGAGCCATGGGTATTACCTTTATGTTCTCTATGTTCATGTCCAATACAGCCACAACGGCCATGATGATGTCAGTTATGGCGCCCGTCATTGCTGCTCTGGATAAAAAAGACCCTTTTGCCAAAGCGCTTCTGTTGGGCATCCCCTTTTCAGCAAATGTGGGTGGCATGGCAACTATCATCGGAAGCCCACCTAATGCCATCGCTGCGGGTTTATTGTCAGAGACCCACAACATTAATTTTATGCAATGGATGATGGCTGGTTTACCACCTGCCATTGTTCTTTTCTTTGTGATCTGGCTATATTTAAAATTTGCCCACCCCTCCATGAATGCAAGTTTGGATCTACGTGGTTTGGAATGGGAAACCCGAACTGGTTCATTGCTACCCATGTGGAAACGAATGCTGGTTTTTCCTGTATTTATTGTGACTGTCCTACTGTGGATGACAGGACCACTCCACGGTATGCCCACCGCAGTGGTTTCCTTTTTACCTATCACTGTCTTCGCAGTAGCAGGAATATTAAATGCCGTAGAAGTGCGACGCTTGCAATGGGATGTATTGTTACTACTAGCCGGTGGCTTATCCTTGGGAATCGCAATTCAGAAAACCGGATTAGCTGACTGGTTGCTCGGTCTTCTACCCATTGGATCATTGGGTATCATGGCCCTGGCTTTTCTCCTCGCTTACGTAACCACCATTTTATCAAATTTCATGAGTAATACTGCAGCCACCAACATTTTGGCTCCCTTGGGAATGGCGGTAGCAGTTGGGTTTGAGCCAATTATCGTTATCCCTCTGGCACTTGGGGCATCAGCGGCCATGGGTCTGCCCATATCAACACCTCCCAATGCCATTGCCTTTGCTTCAGGAAACTTAAAATCAACTGACTTCCTGAAAGGTGGACTCCTGATGGGAATCCTGGGACCGGCTGTGGCAGTGATCTGGGTTTACTGGTTACTCACTTAGCTTTAGCATACGAGTTTAGTTTATCTAAAATAGCCTGACCGTTCTCATTATCCGGGTTGAGTTCAACAGATCTCTTATAATTTTCATATCCCAGAACCGTTTGTCCTGATTTTAAGTAAGCCTCTCCCAGACTATCATACACATTCCATGATTCAGGAAACTCCTGGACATTTAATTTGAATATCTCGATGGCTTCGGTGTGTTTTTCAGCAAACAGGTATTCGTAGCCCAACATATTTATGGTATTCTCAAAAAAGATTGGCTTGTCAGGTTGTTCATTCTTGATTTCTTCATAATATTTCAATCCCGCGTCAATTCCCGAAGTTCTGATCAGGCTCGCGAATGACTTGTTGCTTTCAATCAGAATCAACTGATTACCTATCAGATCATTAGAACGCTGCTGCCAGGCCAATAGATCCGGCTCACTTGGGTTACTCAAAGTGTTTGTCCACTCCACAATAGCTCGATTGAATTTTACCGGTTCATCAGCAAACATATTATGTCCAGACGATTCAAGGACAACGATCTGAGCATTGGGGTGATACTTCTTGAAGATGGCTGGTCGGTCAGCTTTCCAGATCAGATCATGCTTCCCTTCGACAATTAGAGTTGGAACAGGGCAGGTTTCAAACACATGCTCAAAATTGTATGCCGTAAAGTCACTGGAATAGTTTGGGTCACTACTTATTCCATGGGTAACCATTCGAACCATCTGGTCTTTCCCGGGCTTTACAAAGCTACTTCGTTTCCACGATCCATTGAGCATCATATTGTAAGTGTATTGAGATCGAGTCAATTGTCCCTTTTGAAACAGGGTGCGCAGCTCAGTCATTTTAGCCATTTCTGCTTCCGAATAAAAATTCTGGGTCCGCCCTCCTCTGAATTCATCCAGATTCATCATGGGAACTGTGCCTATGAGCACCTGCCCCAGGACATGCCCGGGGTACTTTATGGAGTAATATTGGGCAATTCCACCACCATATGAATGACCGGCGACAATCCATTTATCGATTTTCAATGCCTGGCGTAATTTTTCTAAGTCATCAATAGTCTGTTCAAAAGAGTAACCTTCCACTGCTTTGTGCTCAGACAGTCCACAGCCCCTTTGATCATAATAGATCACTTTAAAATTGTCTTTGGGTAGAGACTCCCCAAAATGAAAATCATAATGGGTTCCGCCCGGTCCGCCATTAATGAACACGATGGGGGTTCCTGAACCATCAATTTCATAATACAGTTTACAGTCACCCACATCTGCATAACCCTTAGTAATATCCAACTCATCGCAGAGTCTGCTAACCTGAGGTAGATCATAAACAATCTTGTCCTCAATATGGGTTTTATGATCCAGAATGGTTTCTCTTGCCGTCGTAGTGTGACTACAGCTAGACAATAGTATGATAAGACTTAATAGTATTGTGGTGAATTTG
>CAZOBQ010000022.1:0-4432 GCA_964578155.1 uncultured Lentisphaeria bacterium | reverse complement strand
TCATGCTTGTCCCCTTGCTTTTGTGTGGGTATCATGCGAACAAAGCTAGCTGATAAGAACAGGCCAACAATCAATCCTTGGTGAGTGGTCGTATTTATCGCTTAAAGGTCATACAGTATATTTACGGTGATAAAAAAATGTCAGACTCCTGAATAACGTCATGACCAGCGATGGCGCCAATGAACTTGCTGAGTCAGCACCACCGAAGATAACGCTATCCCTTGTATTATGTTATTAGGTGATCATCTAAATTGTTAAGAGGACATTTACTCATAGGTATCAAGCCATTTCATTGCCTCTTTCTTATCCCGAAAACTTTCAAACACATAGTCGTACCCTTCAATTTCGCCTAAAGTCCCAAGCATTCTTCCAATCCCAAAGTCTACATCCTTCGAAAAAACCCATGCTGTCTTTCCGCCTTTCCGAGAATATTTCGTTGCTTTGTCTACGGTTCTTCTAAGGTCGTCACTAGTAATGTTTGCCCAAGTGGCATTGCTTAAATCCCATAATATTCGTTTTGTAATTTTGCCTTGATAGTAGATTTCTAGTTTGTCTAATATATCTTGCGTTGATAAATCGCCGAAGACAATATGCACTGTCAAATCAAGTTGACTATCTATTGATGTTTCAATCTCTGCCATAACCTATTCCTTTTGCCACCTAACACCCCAAGTTTTACCTGCAGCACTCAAATTGTCCAATATGTTGGTAATGCATAAAGTCTCACTATTGTGCAGCAATACCATAATCTAGCCAATCTGTGTATTATACCAAATGACAATAAAGTAAATACAAGTCGATCCTTGAACTGGAATAGTGTCCATCAACAGGACAAAATTAATCCCGACTGGCAATCAGACCCTTGATCTCCTCAAACTTCGCTTCGGTGAGATCATACTTCTTAAAGGGTATAAAGCTCAACAAGAACATGGCCGCAGGAAAGACACAAAACACCAGTCTGATTCCCAAAGCCACACTATCGGGCTGACTGTTACCCAAACTCTCATCAAAATGGAAGATCCCCAGAAAGATGCCCACAATTGCCGGTCCCACAGAATAAGCGACTTTCTGTCCTGATGCCCACATTCCGGAGAAAATCCCTTCTCTCCTCATTCCTGAATTCAGCTGATCATATTCGATGGTATCGGGAAGCATTGAGAACGGGAATAACTGGAAGGATGAAAAACCAATCCCCAGCAGAAAGATCTGGAGATAGAAAAGGCTCATATAATCCGGACCGGTAAAGAAGAGTGAAAGCTGCATGACTGATAAAATGAGTAGGCCGATCTTATAGGCTTTAATTTTTCCCAGCTTTTTCCCCACCATATTCCAAAATGGGATAAAGACAATACCGGTGACCAGAAAGATGGGAAATACCACTCCCATGGCCTCTTCCGATTGGCCCATGACGTACTTGACGAAGAAAACAAATCCCGCCATTAAAACACCGGCCGCCAGGGATTGAATCAGATAACTCAGCATGAGCATAAAGAAGGGGAAGTTCTTCAGGGCGATCTTGATCTGCTCCATAACCGGAGGAACATCTTCAACAGGAGGCAGGCTGGGTGCCTGCTTGGTTGCAAAAAAACAGATCAGACTGGAAAAGATCATAACGGCAGCAAAGACTTGTGCCATAACAGCAAAGCCAGCCTCTCCACCACCACCCATATTGACCAGTGGCATAGCTACTCCACCGGCAATCAGTGCTCCAACTGAGGCAAAGGACATCCTGAAAGCGGTAATGGACATGCGCTCATTGTAGTTGTCGGACATTTCAGCCACCATACTGGAGAAAGGCACCGCCACGATGGTAAACGTAGTACAGCCCAGGGCGTAGAGCAGCACAACATAGACGGTTTTTGCCATCTCGCCGTTAAAAGGAGGTGCTATAAATAGGATCAGGAAGGCGAGACCAAAAGGTACAGCGCCATAGAGTAGATAGGGTCGTCTGCGACCGTGTTTTGATCTGGTAGAATCAGAGAGCTTACCCATGAGCGGGTCAGAGATCACATCCCAGAGCTTGGCAAAGATCAGGGCGGTTCCTGCCAGAGCCGGATTAATTTTTAACACAATGGTCATGAAATAGAGCAGGAACATGCCAGTGGTGACGATGAAGATATTGATGCCGATCTCCCCTACCCCATAACCCAACTTTAGGCTTAGTGGCAGTCTACTCTCAGCAACTTCACTATTTGGAATCTGGTTTGTATTCAAGGCTTACCCCTTTGAAATGTTAGCTGGTGCTGTGGCTGTTGTCAGAAAATTGTTATCGCGTATCTACTATCTTTGGTTGAACGAAACAACTTATGATCCGGCACATTCGGTTTGACTTTTAACACAGTGCCATTATTAGCCGCTTATTTCACCCTTTGTCCAGTAGAATTGTCCGTCTTGGGTCAATACCTTCTTCATCTAGTAAGCGATCTAACCCATCCAATAACTCATCGATTTGATCGAGTAATAAAGCATTCCCTGTGGCACCAGATTGCATAATACTCTCTATATTTCCCTCAAGATTTGTTGGGATTTTTTGACATTTCGCCAAAGCATAATTCAAGACCTTCTTCTCGCCAGGATTCAAGACCTCATTAATAGCGAAAAGGACATCGAAGAAGCTTGAGAATAACGATGCTAAGCGATGATTTGTGCTAATTAAATCATAACGGTCAATCGACTTCTGTATTTGACTATAGTATGAAGGGATTACGCTTCTCAAGACTGGATGATTCTTGGCGATAATTGAATGCTTCAATTCTTCAGGATATGAGACACGACATCTTTTTTGTAAAGTTGAAAACCAGTCACTTCGTTCAAATAGTATCTTAGAGTTTAAGACAGTATACCAAAAACAGGTTGAGTACCCCATTTTACCTTGATGATTGATGAGTGTGTATTCTATTTGTTCCTCGATCCAGGCTTGGTTCCAATAGATAATGTCAACTTCAATACCAGTTTCCAGATCTATCCATTCATCACCTAGGTCCCAAAAAGTTAGATTTAGATCCGCTTTAATCGCGCCCAACTGTTCGACAATTGACCGGCGAGTGCTTAAGGGTACTATTTCATTTGAATATACGTACAAATCAATATCAGAGTGATTGTCTATTGACCCAGATATTTGGGAACCCCCAAGTGCGAAAGCTTCTACTTCGGCCACTGCTTTGAACTGCTCAGAAACTCTTCTTGCCAATGAAAAATGTAATGTATCCGTCCACATCATTTTCCTTAAGCACTCCCCTCGTGTCTTTGATCCCGCCGCAGGGTAACACGTCCGAGACCCCGCCGAAGGGAAACACGAAGTATCGGGGGAGTGTCGGGATGAGTCAGCTCAAAGCCTTTGTTCGTTGACATATTCTAGCTTAATTACTTCCGTTATCAATATCTGGATGATGAGGATTTCCACCCTTTTTGTGCGCTTTTTGCTGATTGCGTATAAATGTTACAGCGACAGCAGAAGCAGCTAGAACAGCAATAATTTCGGGATTGTAATTGAATCCCAGTATACGACTTAAGAACCACACCACAGCAAGACTTGCCAAAACACTCACAATGACACTGACAACCAGTAATAAATACTTCTTCATTATGCTACCCCTTACTCCAACTAACGCTTTAGGTTTGAGCTGTTTCCGGACATGTTATCCGTTTGTATAAACACGGTATTCTGCGACATCATTTTCATAAGTGAGTCCGCTCTATGCAGCTTGTTAGGCTGAATTTGGTCAAAAGAATAACCTGGGGATTAGTACTATAATCAGCCAATCAGCGGTGCAATGAGATATAGCTGCAGCTTCGTATCCTTTATAATAATAGGCAGTAGCAAATACTACTGACGCTGAGAAATTCAAGAAGTACAATTCTTTAAACCCATTATGCCAGAATTCGAAAAATAATGAGGATATTACAATTGCCAACAATACCTGAAAGCGATGCTTCCGCAAAAGATACATCACCAGTAGTTGAACACCCAGTCTGCTCAGTATTTCTTCACCAAATAAGTTTCGAACTCCTCCCCATAGGCCCAGGGCTTTGTATGTGTCAGAACTAGCGAAAAATGGCCAGGGAGATCCTTCAAAAATCCCGATTTGAACGGCGATAGCTGTTAAACCATAAGCGACAATCGTGACCATGATTCCTCCGCCAACTCCCCAGATTACTACATTTAATAAAGCTGGCCTAGGTACTGAAAGTATTTGGAAGGAAGATATTATGTTCGATTCCTGCAAGGCAACAGCATATCGGACAAAAACAAACGCCATGATTCCCCACTTGAGTATATCGAACCAAATCAGTAAATGAATCTGAGTATCTGATTGGCCTACACTTTGGCCGTAGTCTTGGTAGAGAGAAAATGCAGCCAAGTAATAGAACGATATGTTCAATAAAATAGTAATACCCGTAAACATCCATACAAACTTCATGTTTATGGGAA
>CAZOBQ010000021.1:0-24513 GCA_964578155.1 uncultured Lentisphaeria bacterium | reverse complement strand
AAGACAGGGGCTAGCCATAGTCCTTTTGTCCCCAAGTTTCTACCGGCACGTGAGATAATGAGCCCGAATAGGCCAAACCATAATGACAGGTAGAGTACAGTACCGATCATGGAGGCAGAAGCCACGATAAATGAAGTCCCGGAGTTATTTGCAATCCAATTTAGACTGGTGAGGGTGAAGATAAATCCAGTAATAAAACCCAGTTTAAATCCACGTTGCCACTCAACTTGCTGCAAGGCAACCCAAAGAGGTAACCAGGCAACCCAGGCCATAAAGAACATATCAAATGGCGGAAAACTGAGTGTGAACAGAACACCGGAAAGAATGGCTAAAGTTTCAGCTGTGAATCTTTTTGTCATATGTGATCTACCGTCCTAATATCCCTGTGTTTCAGTCAGATGATGTTTCAAAATAATTGCAGCTGCAATACGATCCACAGCGCCCTTATCCTGTCCCACCTTCTTGCCCATTTGATGAAGAGATTCCTCAGCTTCAACGGAGCTATAACTCTCATCAATGATGAAAACAGGTTGAGTCACCTTCGCCTTAAGCTCGGCAATAAAGGTCTCTACACGTTTTGTTTGCTCACTTTTCTGGCTTCCAGGTCTCATGGGTAGTCCAACCACGATCTCTGTCACCTGTTCCTTCTCGATCACAGCGAGAATCTGCCTAATCGCATCTTCGTTGCCCTTGATTAACAGCGTTTCATAGGGGCTGGCTATAATACGCAATGGGTCTGACAAAGCCAAACCAACACGGCGTCCGCCGGGATCAATTGCAAGAATTCGTCCTTGCATGCTGCCCTATCGCTTTACGACCTATTTAAGGGGCTGCTTAAGAACCTCTTTAAGAAGTTTTCCTGGCTTGAAGTGAGTCTTCCTTCTTGCAGGAACATAGATCTCTTCATTTGTGCGAGGATTACGAGCACGAGGTTTTGCCTTAGTAGGCTTTACTTCGAAGACACCAAAATTTCTAACTTCAATTCTGATTGAGGCTTCATCTCCGCTCATCATTTCTCTTAATACAGTGAAAATACCGTCAACGGTCTCTTCGGTCTGAAATATTTTCTGACCTAATTTCTCTGCAGTCCATTTGGCGACATCTTTTTTTGTGTAAGTGATTGACATTATTTTGCCCTTTCTATATGTGGCTTATTCACGCTCGACGCTGATAACGCCGTCTGAAGCCAACAGTTTCGTTTTTAATTTATCAAGTTGTTTAACACCCTCAACTTCAATGATAACCAAACCGGTAACTACGTCACCGTCGACCTTCATTGAGAGCGTATCTATATTTATATCGTATGCTGAAAATATCTCTGTAACATCCCGGACCAGATGTTTGCGCTCCTGGGATAATATCTTTAAGCGAACCAAAAATTTCTGTGAACGATCGGCGGCCCAGTCCACATCTATCATCCGTTCTTTTTCCACCAGGTTTGTGCCTACCGTTTCGCATGACTTCTGGTGAACCGTGATTCCACGTCCTCGTGTAATGAATCCAACAACAGGATCGCCAGGGATTGGATTACAGCACTTCCCAAAACTGATCATCATATTATCGATACCGTGAATCGAAACACCCCTAGTACTGCGTCTGGCACGTTTCAGGAAAGACTCGGCAAATTGACTCTCAGTCTGTTCCTTCTTGGGTGCGATGTATTCATCTGGAAAGAACTTGGTCAAAATGGATGAAACTGTCCTATGACCAGACCCAATAGAGGCGATCATCTTATCTTCGGATTCGAATTTTAGTTTAAGATGAGCATCCTTGAGATGTTTCCATTCTTTAGCCTTATGAATCTTGCGTAATTCTTTTTCCAGGATCTCTTTTCCCAAACGTAGGCTTTGTTCAAACTCCTGGCCTTTGATCCATTTTCGGATATTTGATTTAGCTTTTGAGGTTTTGACAAATTTCAACCAGGAGGAATTGGGTTTTTGCGAATCACTGGTGATGATCTCAACTTTATCACCACTCTCTAGCTCACGGTTCAGTGGTTTAATGCGACTATTTACTTTCGCACCGATACAATGCAATCCAACCTGTGAGTGAACATCAAAAGCAAAATCAAGAGGTGTTGCACCTAGGGGAAGCATGCGAACCTCACCTTTAGGTGTGTATACAAATATTTCATCTTTATAAAGATCGATCTTAAGGAGATCCATAAACTGATGGGATGTAGTTGAGTCTTCAGTTTGCAGTATGTCAACCAGATTTCTTAACCATGTCACCTGCTGGTCTATGTCATCCTGGCTTGATTTTGGTCCTCTTTCCTTGTATTGCCAATGCGCCGCAACACCTTCTTCCGCAGTTCGATCCATTTCCGTGGTTCTAACCTGTACTTCAACCGGCAATCCATCTGGGCCCACAACCGTTGTTTGGATACTCTGGTAGCCATTTGCCTTCGGCTGAGCAATGAAATCCTTAAATCGTTCCTGAATGGGTGTGTAAAAGGAGTGTATCAGTCCAAGAACACTGTAACAGGTTTCTACCTTATCTACAATAACTCGTACGGCATATATATCATAAACATCCTCAAAAGGACGATTCTGGTCCCGCATCTTTCTAAAGATAGAGTAAGAGGATTTGAACCGGCTCTTGATGGTTGCTTTGATATTGGCAGCATCCATTTTCTGATTAATCGGTTCGAAAAATTTCTGAACATATTTATTGAAGAATACCTCACGTTTTGAAATGAGTTTTTCTAGGTCTCTTGAAGCCTTTGGCTCCAGAACCTTAAAAATAAGGTCCTCCATCTCCGATTTTATGCGATACATCCCTAACCTGTGGGCAAGTGGTGCATAGACATCGCGAGTCTCTCTGGCTATTCGACGTTGCTTGACAGCGGGGAGATGCTCTAACGTTCGCATATTGTGTAATCGATCAGCAAACTTAATGATAATAACTCGAATATCGTCAGCGACAGAGAGAAGCATCTTACGGAAATTGACCGCCTGCTTATCTTTTTCACTCCTAAACTTCATATCAGACAGCTTGGTAACTCCATCAACCAGTTGTGCTAGTTCCTCAGAGAATTCAGTTGCCACATCTTTGACCGTGTACCCTGTATCCTCAATAACATCGTGGAGCAAAGCTGCAGAGATGGTAACGGGATCCAACTTCATCTCAGCCAGAATGGTGGCAACTTCCACGCAATGGGTGAAATACGGTTCACCTGATTTTCTCAGCTGTCCCTTGTGAGCTTCTTTACCAAATGAATAGGCCTTCCAGATGAATTCTTCAGCATCTGAGCCAATAGGTTTAGCTTCGCTAATAAAGCCTATGATCTTCTGGAAATCAGCCGGGTACCCACTCCCGTCACCGGGACGGATTCGATCTAGAAACGTTGCAGCCACTAAAAAGGCTCAGTGGGATCTCCACCACTAGGTGGTGTCGGGGTATAGGCAGCTAAATTCTGGAAGGAAGCAAACCTGTCGATAAAGGTTAATTTGACTGTATCCGTTGGACCATTTCTCTGCTTGGCGATAATGATCTCTGCCAGGCCTTTTACATCTTCTAGCGAATCTTCGTCAGAGAGATACTTCTCTGCCCGGTAAATAAACATTACAATATCGGCATCCTGCTCAATGGATCCAGATTCTCTCAGATCAGAAAGAATGGGGCGCTTATCACCACCACGCATTTCAACCGCCCTCGAAAGCTGTGACAAGGCAAGTACGGGTATATTTAATTCTTTGGCTAACATCTTTAAGGATCTGGAAATCTGACTAATCTCCTGCTGACGAGACTCAACTCGTCCTGTCCCTTGTAGTAACTGCATATAATCAACAACGATCATATCAATATCTTTGTCAGCCTTGAGTCTGCGTGCTTTGGCACGAAGTTCAGTAATATTTAATGAGGCTGAATCATCCAGATAGATCTCAGCGTCAGCTAGTTTTCCAGCTGCAGAGCTGAGATTTGGCCAGAGATTTGATGGTAGTCTACCTGTTCTAACAAGATGAGCATCAACTTTGGCCTCACTACACAGCAAACGCATAGCCAACTGATAGTTTGACATTTCCAATGAGAAGAAACCGATCTTATGACCGTGCTCAATAGCAGCATTTCTTGCCAGCGATAAAGCCAATGCAGTTTTACCCATAGATGGTCTTGCAGCAAGAATAATGAGGTCAGAATTTTGAAATCCAGAGGTGACATTATCAAGGACATCAAATCCTGTTGCTACCCCTCGGATACCACCTGGATTTTCGTGAAATTTATCTACTTGTGCAAACGCTTCATCCAGTGCTGTACGCATGCGGACAAAATCAGCTGTCTTAAAGCGTTTCTCTGATAACTCAAATATTTTGCTTTCGGCTTTTTCAAGCAGATCATCCACACGCTCACGTGTCTCATATGCTTCAGTAGAAAGTTCAGCAGATAATTGGATCAATGCTCTCAGGGCCGAGCTTTCCATAACCAGTTTGGCGTAGTAACGAGTGTTGGCGGTTGAAGGAATCTTCTCAGTCAGCTCACTCACATAATATGCACCACCTGCTGCCTGAAGATCACCAGCACGTTTGAGCTCATCAACTACTGAGATCTGATCAACGGGTTCTCCACGACTATCAAGGTTCAGAATGGCATTAAATATTTTCTGATGGGCGGGGCGGTAAAAACTTTCCGGCTCGAGAAACTCCATGGCACTAGACAAGGCCATACGATCCAACATTGTAGAACCGAGTACACTTTGCTCAGCTTCTTCGTTATGCGGTGGTAGTCTCAAGTTCTGACTTGTTTCACTCACTACTTTTCCCCTCTTTTACTACGATACATATCACGAATCTTCTGAAAATCTTCCCAGGCAGGTCGCTTCCAGTTTGGATTACGCAATAGAGCAGCAGGATGATAGGTAACTACCATATCGGTTCCGTGATAGTCAAAGACTTGTCCACGCATGGCGGTGAGAGAATCCTTTTTCCGCAACAAAGTCATTGCTGATATGCGCCCTAATGCTACCAGTAACTTTGGTTTAATTAGCTCAATTTGCTTGAGCAGGTAGGGTTCGCATTGTTCGATCTCTTCTTTATTGGGGTCTCGATTATTGGGAGGTCTACATTTAAGGACATTTGCGATGTAAACATCCTCTCGTGTCAACTCAATAGCCTTCAGGATATCATCAAGTAATTTGCCAGCTCGACCTACAAAAGGCACACCTTCAAGATCCTCTTTTTCACCCGGTGCTTCCCCAACAAACATGAGGTCGGCATTGGGATTCCCAACACCGAAGACAAAACTGGTACGCGTGCTTCCAAGTGCACAGTTTTGGCAATGCATGATCTTTTCATTGAACTGATTGAGGTCATTTATCTCAGCACTCACGATGGTGGTCTCCGCTTTGGATGATGATTCAGTTTCTGGCATATACAAAGGACCGCCAAAGATCTCCAATTCGTCTTTGACAAAGGCTTTGATCTGGTCAGGCTTTGTACGCAATTGAGATGACTTTCAGCACTTAAGCTTTGTCAGAATCGGAGTTTTCCTCTCCTCCATCATCGAACATTGATTGTTTCTCCCACTTTAGGTCACCAGCAAGAAATTCATCCAGCCCCATGGTCGTTGGTTTAACAGTTTTGTCAAAGACTTCACGATCTATTTCTTCTTCAACTTCATAAGTTGCGGGTGTTACATCATCTTCACCACCAATCTCTTCGAGATTTTCTTCCTCGCGGCGACGTTCATCTTCGATGATAAAACGATCACCAATGATCTGACGAGCACGCTTTGCAATGACGGTAACTGCCTCGAATACATCTTCTGTGTGTTCTTCGATCTTTCTGAAAGGTACGGTTTTTAAACCCATTTATTTGCTCCCTTATTTCTGGTATATATTATTTGTTAAAATTTCGGTAAAGTCATTAACGGCATCGTGTAAGCTTGAGTTGATGACTTTATAATCAAATAGCCGGCCTAGATCCATCTCTTCACCAGCTCTCTCTAAACGGATTCTCACTTGTTCAGGACTATCTGTCCCGCGGTCGATCAAACGTTGCTCTAAGGCCTCCATAGAAGGAGGTTCTATAAAAATTGAAATACTTTCATCGGGATATGCTTTTTTGACATTAATACCACCCTTGATGTCAATGTCTAGCAATAGATGTTTCCCCAGCTCCAAAGCATTATCTATATAAGATCGTAACGTTCCATAAAGATGGCCATTTTTTGAGTATACCACCTGCCATTCTACAAGCTCATCTCTCTCAATCTTCTGTAAAAATTCTTCTCTACCAATAAAGAAGTAGTGTTCCCCCTCGATCTCATATTTTCTACGCGGACGTGTAGTGACAGAGACTGAAAAATGAATATCAGGGAACTTCTCCATGACAGCATTTTCAATAGTTCCTTTGCCAACACCTGAGGGGCCAGCTACAATTATCAATTTTCCAGACCGCTTGATCATTGAATATTTTGCACCTGTTCTCTAATTCGCTCTATCTCATTTTTCAATTCTACCACAGCATGGCCAATGGGAGTGGAATTTGCTTTACTACCAATGGTATTCGCTTCGCGATTCATTTCTTGTAGCAGAAAGTTCAGACGTTTGCCTGCATCACCATTTTCCTGCATCAATTCTCTGAAATGTTGAATATGTGCATTCATGCGGTCCAGTTCTTCAGTGATATCAAGTTTGTCACTCCAGAGCACCACTTCCTGTTCGATCCGCTTCTCATCAATCTTGTAATCACTTTCCACCCCAGAATCACTGAGTTTTTTCCTCAGTTTATTCATGAGTGTATCCAGACGGTTATGGTCCTTTTTATCGATTCTACTCATGATATCAACCAGATTGGTCAGTTGATCGGAAATGGTTTTCTCAAGGAGTTCACCCTCTCGGATACGCATTGCCTGGAGTTGCTCTGCCGCATCTTTTGTGATCTCCATAACAGCGTCTATAAATTTCTTTTGATCTTCATTATCTGTTTTATAGGAGATAACATCGGGAAAACGAAGCAGCTCAGTTAGCGAGACAGACCCAGACTCGTCACCCAATAGCTGCGCACTTTTGTTGGCAAGTTGTTGATAATGCAGTAGTAATTTCTCATCAAGATGGGGTTTCCCCATGCTGGATTGGTCCGTTCCAAAGCTCATGGTAACGGTCACGCGACCACGACTGATAACTGACTGTAAATGGCTTCTAGTCTGGTCTTCAACCGCTTCATAACCTCTTGGGAGCCTCATAACAAACTCTAAAAAACGGCTATTTACCGCCCTAAGTTCAATAGCTACATTGGTCTCACCGATTTTATCTTCAGCCCGGCCATAACCGGTCATACTTATTAGCATAGGTTCCTCTCTTAAAGCCGCATAGTATAATTTTTTACCCTAGTTATGTCAAAAGATATATTGAAGTTAGGGCATGTTTTTTAAAAAAGATGGATTTGACTCATATTTGTGGGTCAGAAATCGGGCTGCAGATCAATCTTTTTGACGTGTTTCTCTCACCTACCAATTGAGTTCAACAGATCGAAGAATCTTCCGTTCACTTTGGTAATCAGCTTTGACTCCGCGACTAACCAGGGTGAACATCTGCATGAAATCAGTCTTTCCGTCTTCCACTTCAGAATTTGCGAATGTCGCCCATTCCGGTGCATGCTGGAGTGGGATATTCAGACCCATGGAGGTGATTAGTCGCCGATTATCGAGATGTAGGAAGCCATCGTCTCGAGTTGCATCAACAGGAACCCATCCCTTGATGGGTAAATAGATCTCAGACCAGACATGAGCGCCTGTATTTCCTGGATAGAAGTTAAAACCCGACTGTTGGCGGGCGGGAATCCCTGCGATACGCGCCATGGTCATGAAGAGTGCTGAATATTGGCCACAATCCCCTTCCAAAGTCTCGATAGCACATCGTACACCACGCTCCCTAGGTGGATATACATAGGTCATGGAATCCTGCACCCATGTGTAAATAGCCTTTGCTTGATGAACTGGATTCTCTATGTTTTTTATCAGTGTATGAACAATGTTTACTAGGACGGTATCTTGTTCTAGAAACTGTTCAGGTCGCGTATATTTTTCAAGAATATCGTTGGGAATACTACTCCAGTTCTCTATCTCTGCCACGGGATCTACAATAGGCCTGTAGTCATAGGTGACATATTGAAACGTTCGTGCAATAGATTTTGAATATCCAGTCATCAGCTTAGAGGAGAGATCCCAATACAATATTTGATTTCCATATTCAGCATCTGAAAACACTTTAGTTGGAGAAGGATCAATCCATTTATCCCCAATTAGCTTCTGAGTAGAATAATCAGAGATATCTGCAATCCAGATCTGTAGGCTAGGTAAAACTGCGCTGGAATCTTCCTCAAATAACTCTGTATTGCTTATAGTTAGGATCAACTCACCCTGAACCAGACGGGGATTGGAATAGTCGGGTCCCAATTGAGTCATTGCTTGTTCCAGTATGCTTCTTTCAGCGTCAGTAGGCTGTAACCGAATTTGACTACAAGTATTGAGTAGTAGAAAAGATAACAGTATACCAAAAAAGGGAGATTTACTGAATTTTACATATTTATTTGAGAGAATATTTTTTAACACAGTATACTTCCTATTTAAATCCCATCCAGCCAGGGATTGAATATAGAACGATCGACAAGACAAACATGAATTCTATTCAAATTCGTCTAAAATCAGAAATCATGATTCCATATAACACATTGTGCCTTGATAATTATCACACCTAATAATTGTGTTTTGGCTTACTTTGTGTGCTTGAGTCAATTCTTGATTACTCATAATAGCTTGCATTTGATGATAAATAGTGAGGAGTAACATACCATCAATCTGAAAAGATCTACCCATAACTGGATGATTGCATCTCTTACACTTCTACTGATTAGTGGGATTGTGTTATACACCCTTGTTTCAGCAAATTATTTAAGTACTCCCAACGCTGAACGCCATCTCGCACACGAAATGGATGAACTCTATAGTCCATCAGGTCTTTATGGCCATGGCATTGGGTTCCTGGCAGCTTTATTCATGTTCATGATGTGGTTTTATATTCTTAGAAAACGTTGGAGTAGGCTTAGAGGTCTGGGAAGACTTAGTCAGTGGCTAAAATACCATATGTGGCTGGGTGTTATGGCTCCTCTATTGGCAGCTTATCATTCTGCTTTTCAATTTGATGGTCTCATAGGTGTCATGTACTGGGCGATGCTGGCCGTCAGTTTGAGCGGGATAGTTGGACGGTATTTGTATGGTCATATCCCTCGCGGTCGTGATGGACATGAATTGAGTATGGAACAAATGAATACTGAGAAGGCGGCAAAATTGCGATCTCTTCAAATGGAGTTTGGGATTGCTTCTGGAGACATCAATCGTTTGCAAGAAATGACACCCAAAACAGATTCCGCTAGTACTCTGTCAACCCTTTATCATTTAACCGTATTTGATATTAAAAGACGCTATCGAGTTAAAGTATTGCTACATGAATTCCAGGAAAAGTATGGCACCAGCAAAAAGGATTTGAACTATTTCAAAACAATAATTGAAAAACAATTGATCATGAGCCAACGCGTCGTCGTATTGGAAGCTGTCAGTAAGGTGTTTCACTGGTGGCATGTAATTCATAAGCCCTTCGCCTATGCCATCTTTTTAGTTCTGGTACTGCATATTGTCTTAACTATGAGCCTGGGATTCACATGGATTCTCTAATGACAGAGTCTGTGCTTTCATGGTTGATCGGTATTCTTTTGATCACTGCCTTTACCATTCCCTATCTCATTAGATGGAAACGTACCCACAGTGATGCTCAATCTAAACTTGATGAAGCTATCCGAATTGGGAGCAATAAAGCGCTGATGCAGCACCCAATCATTGATCTATCGAGATGTATTGGCTGTGGTATATGTACCAAGGTCTGCCCGGAAGGGGAAGTCCTGGGTCTCGTGGGTGGTAAAGCAGTCTTGATCAATGGCTCAAAGTGTGTAGGTCACGAAGTCTGCATGGAAAGTTGTCCTGTAGGGGGCATCGAGGTTGGACTTGGAGATATATCCAGCCGGGAAGATATCCCCCATCTAAATACAGATTTGGAATCTAATCTTAATAAAGTATTTATCATTGGAGAGTTGGGCGGATTAGCTTTGATCAGAAATGCCGTAAATCAAGGTGTTCGTGTTGCAAAGACCATAAAGGATCGATGTGGGGAATCCCAACCAGAACATCCTGTAGTAGTTGTAGGGGCTGGACCTGCCGGACTTGCCTGTGCCATTTCTCTGCAAGAAGCCAACATTCCTGTTATCCTCATTGATCAGAACAAACCTGGCGGAACCATTCTTCAATATCCCCGCCGTAAGCTGGTCATGGTTCAGCCCATTGACATGCCCGGTTATGGTCAAATGTCTGAAAAAGTATATTCCAAGGAGGCTTTGTTGGAGATTTGGGATTCGATCTTGATAAAACATAAACCTGATTTCCAAAGTGGACATCAACTCCAGTCACTGGAAGTGAACGAACAAGGGTTTCGAGTCCAAACAAGTCAGGCCAGCCTTGAAGCATCTTATGTGGTTTTAGCTCTAGGACGGCGCGGGACACCCAGGAAATTGGATGTGCCCGGCGAGGATCTAAGCAAAGTCGCCTACAAATTGATGGATGCTGAAACCTACCAAAATAAACACATACTCGTTGTTGGTGGCGGAGATTCCGCAGTGGAGGCAGCGATTGGTCTTGGACAGCAGACTGGGAATAAGGTTACCCTATCTTATCGTAAGCATGCTCTGACACGCATAAAAACTAGAAATGAAGAGCAAGTCAAAAGAGCTGTCAAGAATGGATGGATCACCATCCTATACGAATCAAAAGTTGAATCTATTTCTCTAGATAATGTGAACTTGAACCACTTGGACCAATCCATCCAGCTTGAGAATGATTTCGTCTTTATTTTTGCCGGAGGAATTCCTCCATTCAAACTTATGGAGACCTTAGGTGTCCAATTTGGCACCTCTACTATTTCATGAGACAACACACATCATATCTCATTGCCATGTTTGTGATGCTCTTGGCAATTCCTCTAAATGCCCAACTTAGTCCCGGTCCATTAGCACTGGCTCACTCAGACTTTTCCGGTTTATCAAATTGCTTAAAATGTCATACGGTTGGTAGCAAGGACCTGACCCCAAAATGTTTGGAATGCCATACTCCCATTCAAAAGAGGATAACTCAAAAGCAAGGATTTCATAGTCAACTTGAAGATCAGACCTGTGTCCTCTGTCATTCTGACCATATTGGAAATGATTTTGAGATGATCCACTGGGATCCTTCACAGAAGGATTTTGATCATAGTCAAACGGGATATGAGCTGGAGGGGAAACATATTGGCCTTGATTGTAGGACCTGCCACGCGAACAATTTCATTATGGCAGAAGACATATTAGAATATGCAAAAAAATATTTGGCAACAGATGTACTTAAGTCGACCTTTTTAGGTTTGGGGACAAACTGTGTAGATTGTCATGAGGATGTACACAAAGAAGAATTCAAGGAGCAAAGTTGTGATGCCTGCCATGTACCGCAGGATTGGCTAAAAGTCACTGAAACCTTTGATCACCAGAAGCAGACTAAATTTCCCCTACTCGGTGCCCATGAAAAGGTTAAGTGTGAAGATTGTCATACTGAACAGCAGCCTAAAGTTGGAGATTTTCAGGTTCATCGTTTTGGTGGATTGAAGTTCGATCTCTGTACTGATTGCCACGAGGACAAACACAAGGGAGCATTCGGACAAGATTGTCTGGAATGTCATACAGAGAGTAGCTTCAAGATCAGTAAACAGACAGGTAGTTTCGATCATGACAAGACCCGTTACCCGCTGACGGGTCTCCACAATCAAGTTAAGTGTGAAACCTGCCACACAGAAAAAGAACAGTATAAACTCCGATCGAGCTTCGATGCATGTAGTGATTGTCACTCAGACCACCATGAAGGCGCATTCCAGAAAGCGAGACGCACCTCTGAATGCGACCAATGCCATAGTACCAAGGGTTTCTCTCCTGCATTATTCGGTATATCCCATCATAAAAAGACCCGCTTCCCTTTGATCGGTGCCCATCTTGCCCAACCCTGTTTCGTCTGTCATATTCAAAACACTAAACCAATTTATAATTGGGAATCTGTGGCCTGTGAGTCCTGCCATGAAACCATTCACGGTGTGCAGTTCGCAAGCTATATGAATTCAGGTCAGGGATGCGAGTCCTGTCATCAGGCATCTGATTGGACGGAATTGCTATTTGATCACCAGGAAACAAAGTTTCCTTTACGGGACAGACATTCAGAGATCGATTGTGGTGACTGCCATAAACCCCAAGATACGATCGTGCAGTATGAAAATCTGAACTCAAGTTGTGGGAGTTGTCATCTTGATGCTCACCAGAAACAATTCTCTGAGAAGACTTGCGATGCCTGTCATTCATCTGCATCCTGGACAATCCTTAACTTTAATCATACCGATCATACTCAATTCCCACTGGATGGGCAGCATAAGGATGTTGCTTGCGGAAAATGCCATAAGTATGAATCCGAAATAGAGACAATTCGATTTAAACCCGTTGCCCACCGCTGTCAGGACTGCCATAGTTTTGGAGAGTTCAGGTGATGCCAGCACTTCTATTCAGCCTATTGCTCCTTCTTTCATATCCGAGTTTTGCTCAGGATACCCAGGGAATTGATACTGATTTGGCCTGTGAGACCTGTCATGTTGGGGGCGACTGGCAACAGGATGCAGGACGAGGTTTTGACCATCTCAGCACCAATTTTGAACTAAATGGCACCCATGCAGATCTTGAATGTAGTAACTGCCACACTGGCTCAAGTCTAAGCGAATTACATAGTTTTGGCAATTTAGCTGGTGAGTGTAACAGCTGTCACGAAGATGTCCATCAAGATCAGTGGGGAGATGATTGTCAACGTTGCCACAATGAAGAGTCCTGGGAACTATCTACTCAACAGCAGAATCATGACCTGACCCGTTTTCCACTTGTGGGACCACACCGTAAACTTGAATGTGAGTCCTGCCACATAAGCAATCCTGGAAATACTACGAATTTACCCGTAACCTGCCTGGGGTGTCATGTGAGTGACTACAAGGATAGTCGTGATCCTTCACATGTGATCTTGGATTTGGACACCGATTGTGAGCGCTGCCATGCGGCACAAACATCTACCTGGGATGATTCACATTTCAACCACAATGAGACAGGATATTACTTGCTAGGGATGCACGCAGCGGCAGATTGTGCCTCCTGCCACACCGAAGCTGCTCAGAGCACACCATCTGACTGCCAAAGCTGCCATATGGCTGATTATAATCAGAGTACAAGCCCTGCTCACCTTACAGAAGGTTATCCTCAGGACTGTCAAGAATGCCACACCAGCTTCAATTGGAATTCACAATTCAGTCATGAGCAGACTGGATTTATCTTAAACGGAGCTCATATTGAAACCAGCTGTAACCTATGCCATGTCAACCAGGTTTTCGATGATACACCTGAAGCATGCGGATCATGTCACACGGCTGAATGGGAGGACAGTGAAAACCCACCACACAACGATGCCGAATTTGATAAAAGTTGTGAAAACTGTCATACAGAAATTGATTGGCTTCCAGCTAGCTGGACTCATGATACTGAAACTGAATATCCTTTGACCGGTGCTCATATCCCGGTTACCTGTCTAGACTGCCACCAATCCGCACCTTATTCTGAACAGGCAAGTGATTGCTATGCCTGTCATCAATCAAACTATGAAGCCACCAGCGAGCCTAACCACGTATCGGCAGGCATGTCCACGACTTGTGAGATCTGCCACACAACCAACGATTGGGTCTCTGTTGGTGTGGATCACGATCAAAGCGCTTTTCCATTAGTTGGAGCACATGCAGAATTGGATTGTGAGGTCTGTCATTCAGCAGGTTATGACCTACCAATTACATGCGATGGTTGTCATCTAGATGATTTTGAAGGCACAGTATCTGGAACTGGACCGGATCACCAACAATTTAAATTCAGTATTGATTGCCTGGAGTGTCACAGTCAGGTAGCGTGGGCTCCTTCCCATTTTGATCATGATCCAGGTATCACCGAATATGAAATTCAAGGGGCACATCTTGAACTTCTCCCAAATGATTGTTTTGCCTGTCATGCAAGCGCCCAATGGACTGACATACCCAATGCATGCGAGGGCTGTCATCAGAGCAATTTTACCGAGGCTACGGAGCCAAATCATGTTGAGCGTGGGTTTCCAGATAATTACTGTGAGGCCTGTCATAGCCAAACCGCCTGGAAACCAGCAGAGTTGGATCATACATTGTTTACTGTGACCTGTATTAGCTGTCATTCTGCTAATTATCTGGCTACTACTGATCCCGACCATCAGTTGACATCCTATCCAGAGGAATGTGAGTCCTGTCATTCCACAAACGTATGGACGCCGGCTATAGTTGATCATACACGTCTTACAGGAACTTGCGTAAGTTGTCATTTAACAGATTTTCAATCTGCCACAAATCCTGATCATCAGTCTGCCTCATTCCCTGAGGATTGTGAGACCTGCCATACGACGGATGCCTGGACACCTTCAACCTTTGATCACGCATCATATTTCCCCATCTATAGTGGCCAGCACATGGGTGAATGGAACGACTGCTCTCAATGTCACATCAATGCTGCTGACTTCACTGCATTTACCTGTTTTGGCGCGGAATGTCATACGATGTCAGATATGAATGATGAACATTTTGACGGCGGTACTTATGAGACGTGTAACGGAATTACATATACACCGAATACAGTGACACCCGAAGATTGCTATTTCTGTCACCCAACTGGAGATGGTGACGATTGTGAGGGAACTGGCGACAGTTTTGACCCCATCTTCATACCTGAGAAATATAAGCTTCCCAATCCCCCTCCGTTCTCTGTTCCTTCAAAACGAAAGGACCAGCTTAATGATAAGAATTAGCTGGATACTTGTTTTGGGATTAGTCCTCGGTTACAGTCAGGACATGATAGAGACCAATCTCTCCTGTACTGATTGCCACAACGTTGGATCCTGGTTTCCTCTCTCAAACTCGCCCGTATTTAATCACAATGATGATACTGATTTCAGCCTTGTAGATTCGCATTCTGACCTGAATTGTATGCAATGTCATTCTGGTGAATCAATTGAAGCATTCCATAAATTCAAAACACCAGGTACGACGTGTATTTCTTGTCATCAGGATATTCACCAAAATTATTGGGGTAATGACTGCGAGGCGTGTCATTCACCCGAGAATTGGAATCCGGCACAGTCATTTCGACGTCACGATCAGACCCTATTCCCTCTGGTGGCTGCACATCGCAGTCTGGACTGTTATTTATGCCACGTTGAGCCACAGATGATCCCATCATTGGATTGTCAAGCCTGCCATCAATCCGATTTCTTGCCTGATCTGGTTTCTCATGGGGGATTCACTGACCGATCTGATTGTTCCCTTTGCCATGCGCCAACACGCTGGGATCAAATATTGGCGATTAATCATGATGTCTTCTTCCCCATCAATAGTGGTGAGCATCGAGGCAGATGGGATAACTGTTCCACCTGTCATACCGTATCAGGTGATTTTCAAACGTTTACCTGTTTTGGTTCCGGATGTCATAGTATTACAGAGATGTTTTCAGAGCATTGTGAGGATGGTTCTTGTGAGCAGTGTGATGGATTATCTTATCCCAGGACAGGGGTAGACTCTGAAGATTGTTATTTCTGCCACCCCAGTGGCAATACATCAAAGTGTGGGGACTGATGAAGCATTTTTCTAAGATATTAAAACCTGTACTCCTATTCTTACTACTGGTGAATCTGCTAGGGGCACAGACAACACTCAATGGATCCATTACTTATATCAGCCATGAAAATGCCTATATGGATCTTGGCAAAAAAGCAGGCTTACAGGTAGGTGATAGTGTCCGTGTTGAAAGAGGGAGCACTCTGCTCGGTATTGCCATTATCTCGCAATTAAGTGGCTCTTCATCAGCGTTGACAGCCATTGATCCCACAAGCATGACCTGGCAAATTGGTGATCTGGTGAAAGTTCAAGGCCCTGAGCCCGTTGAAATATTAGAACCTGTTCTAAACATTTCTGATACCAGTATCACAGTGCAAAAACCAGGACAAGTTTTTCTGGATAGTAGTGCCTATGAAGCCCGTGTGCCAATCACCATGGACTTGGGGCAAGATCGGTTTGCACCATCATTTACTGGATATATTTCAACCAGAATCGACGATCGCGGCGGTGATCCTGATGCTCCTAGGACCACAACTGGATCCCTATACGGTCAGTTCAATGTCCTTGATATTGGTATCCAACATCTAGATGCTAGTATCTTTTTACGTAGTAGTCGATCATCCACAGATTCTACATCAGATACAAAGCTCTATTCCCTCATGTTTAGTTATAATAACCCAGATAACCGATTCAGTTATTTACTGGGTCGCCTTTACCACCCCCAATTCTCGAGTTTGGGTACGGTGGAAGGACTGGGTGTCTCCTGGAGCAGTGACAAACGGGTGATTGCCCTGGTAGCAGGTCAAGAATCGAATTTATACAACACGATCGACAAAGTAAATCGGGGTAAATTTGGTTTACTCAACGAGAGTCATTTTAAGCGAGGTAATTACCAGATTGGAACTGTTGTTGAGACGGAAAGTAATGAGCTCGCACGTAGCTACCTTTTACTTAAGTCCACCCTCAGACTAAATAAGGGTTTACGAATTCAGAATTATGGTGAATTCGATCTGGATATCTTCGATCAGTCCATAAGTCAAAGTTTGATCTCATTATCCCGGTTCCGATCATCATTTAATTGGCGGATGACGAGTCGATTGTCCAGTAGTTCACGTTATAGTTACCGTCAAAATATTTTTGATCTTCTGGATACAGCAGATACAGAATACGATATAGCTGCGAGACACTCATTCAACAGTTCTTTACGTTGGTCTTCCAGATCAGGATTAATGTTCTCAGGCCAGGCTTCTTATCGTACAGATGGATCCGGCCGAAGTATTCAGATGTATGGTCTAAATTTTGGTGATCGAAGTTTTACTGCTCGGGATATTGATTTGAATATGGGCAGCACACTCATGCTATCCTATTTAAGCGAAGGCGGACGCTCCTATGCCCGTATGAGCAAACAGGTCCTTCCCTGGTTAAGGCTGGATCTCTATGACGAGCTATTCTATTACCGGATCTTGGGTGAAACCACATTCAGAATTCGACATTTGCCTGAAATATCCTTAGCAGCCAAAGTTCCTGGACTAAATAGACTCAGATTACGGATGCGCTTTGAACAAGAAGATGGGGTGACTTTTTACCGACTGAGTTTTAGTGCTAGTCGCCAGTTTTAAGATCAGAGATCTCTGGTCTATAGCGGCCAAAACATGGGTACAATAAACACCGCGATCAAGCCAAACAGGATAACTAGAGGCAATCCAACCTTGGTGTAATCAGTGAATCGATAGCCCCCAATACCCATAACCAGAAGATTAACCGGGTGTCCTAATGGACTCAGAAAAGCACTAGAGCTGGCAATGACCACAACCATAGCCAAAGCATGGGGTGAAAGCCCCAGATCACTGGCTGTGATAATAGCGATGGGTGCCATAAGCACTGCAACAGCCGCAGTAGGCATAACCTGAGCAAACAATGCAGTTATGATAAATAGACCAGCCAGAACCCCATAATTGCCCATAAAACCTAATGATTCTAACATGCTGTGTGCTAAAGAGACGCTGAGACCTGATTCCTGCATAGCTACTCCAAGACTAAGCATACCTGCGATCAACATTATTGCCCGCCATTCAATGGCCTCATATGCTTCATCCATACTGATGCATTTTGTCAGCACCATCATGATAGCACCAGCCAGGGCAGCGATGTAAATGGGCAACCAACCCAGGGCTACTGTGGCCAAGACACCAACTTCAATCCCTGCTGCTACCAGAACCTTGTCTTTTTTATAAATCGGTTGATCCAGGCCACTAATTACCAGAAAATCATCTTCCTGCTGCAGCTTAGCCAAATCTTCACGCATGCCGTAGACCATTAGGGCATCACCAGGCTCCAAGGTGAAGTCTCTGAGGTTGGTTCTAAAGGCTCTATCTTTGCGCCAGATAGCCAGAACAGAAAGCCCAAACCGGTCGCGAAAGGACAATTCACCCACTGTCTTCCCAGTCACTGATGTACGTGGTGAAAGGGTTACTTCCGCAACCCCAATCTCGTCAGACTCGAGACGTTCCAGATCAGTTTGTACCTGCTCTTCTAATTCAAGATTCTGCAAGCAATCCAGGATCTCTAGAATCTCAGGCTCAGCTAACACAATAAGAGCATCATCGACTTCAAGCTTTTCTTGAGGTGATGGCATTATCATAATGTCATTCTGTCGGTTAATACCAAGTACGTTTATCCCTAATGCACTTTTCAATTGACTACGAGCAATGGATCTACCTACGAGTGCAGAGTCATGTGGGATATGGATCCCAATCAAATTTCTATGCAGTTTATACTTAAGAGCGACCTTCCTAGGATTGATAAATGAGAATTCATCGACATGTTTGCTATTCTTTATTGCTTCAAGATTCTCGGTTTGTCCAATGGCAATAAGCAGGTCATCTTTGTTAAACCGATAATTCCGTAGACGTGAGACACGAACCTTGCTTCCATGAACAATGGCCAGAATATTAATACCGAACGAATTCCTCGTTCCCGCCTCTTTAAAGGTCTTCCCGATAAATGGGGAATCAGCTGACATCTTGATCTCGGCGAACTTCAGGGCTTCACCAAGCTCATGTTCACCAATCAACCAACCTCGTTCTATGGTCAAAGTTTTCCAGTCGTGGAGTGTCCCAACCTGTTCTCGACGTCCCCCGACCAAGAGTTTATCATGAACTCGAAGCTCTGTATCTGGACCCGGTGCCAACAAGGTCTTCTCTCCCCTGAGGATCGCCATCACATTAAATCCCAGGGCCGATCCAAGTCGACTTTCGGCTAAGTTGCGATTGGCAAGAGGGGAATTCTCGGGTAAAGTCAGAGTGAGGAGTCGCTCATTGAGTTCATATTGACCTCTGAGGGTGTCTGTAATGGATGTAGAGCGCCCCAAAGTACGATCTGGTAACAAGTGTCGCCCGATAAACACCAGATAGATGATACCTACCGTCATAGCTATAAGCCCCACCGGGGTAAAATCAAATAATTCGAATGGAGCCAATCCAGCACTTTCCAATGAACTACTGATCAAAATGTTAGGTGCAGTGGCTATGAGCGTAGTCAATCCGCCAAAAAGCGAAGCAAAGGCAAGTGGAATAAGCAGTTTTGATGGCGATCTGCCGGTACGATGGGCAATTTCCATGACAACAGGCAACATCAAGGCGGCTACACCGATGTTGTTCATGATACCGGAAAGCGAACCCACAACAATCATCATGATCACCAGCAGCTTGATCTCGCTATCCCCAGATAACCTGAGAATCTGCCCTCCCAAGATCTGAGCCACACCGGTTCTAACCAATCCTGCACTAAGCACCAGAACAGACGCTATGGTAATAATGGCCGTATTACTAAAACCGGCTATGGCCTGTGAATGAGAAATCACACCAAATATGGACAAGATCAAGAGTACTGACAAGGCAACCACATCAACCCGAAGCCACTCTGTGATGAAAAAGAGTACAGCCAGCCCGAGAACGGCAAGTACGAATAGCATTGAAAGGGTCATCGAATTCCTGTCATGTATAGTCCAGCGAAAAGTTACTTATCTAAAAATCGTATTGAATCAAAAGTAAGGGTAAATCTAAACGGTGCAAGGTTTCTCGTCTAGCCAGCAATACAGCACCTACACTCACACAAATATTAGTTAATAATATTATTTTACTAATTCCCTCATAATCGCTTTACATAGAAAAACCCCTGACCTACATTTGACTCCAACAAGTGAAACAAGTTATATGAGCCTGTTTCATGCCTATTTGAGAGAAAGTAGTGAGTTATTATGTGTGGTATTGTTTGTGCATTTGATCTACAGGTAGAATCCAAAACACTGAGACGGCAAATCCTGGATATGTCCAAAAAGGTTCGTCATCGCGGTCCGGATTGGTCGGGAATTTATTGTGGAGACCATGCTGTCATGGCTCATGAGCGTCTGGCCATTGTTGACCCCATCTCCGGTGGTCAGCCTCTTTACAACGAGGACCAGACCCTTGTTCTAGCCGTCAATGGTGAAATCTATAACCATGAAGACCTTAGAACTGAATGCCCAGATTACAGCTTTCAGACTCAATCTGATTGTGAGGTCATATTATCTCTATATGAAAAAAAGGGAGTGGACTTTTTAGACGAACTCAATGGGATCTTTGCTTTTGCCCTACATGATACAGTAAACAACACCTATCTGATTGCCCGAGATCATATGGGTATCATTCCACTCTATATGGGTTGGGATGCCGATGGTAACTTTTATGTCGCCTCTGAGTTAAAATCGCTGGAAGGGGTTTGCTCAAAGATCGAAGTTTTCCCTCCCGGACATTATTTATCAAGTACAGATGGCGAACTCAAATCCTGGTATGAGCGTGATTGGTCCGATTACAAAGCAGTCCAGGACAATAAAAACAGTATTCAAGAGCTGCGAGAGTCCTTAGAAGCTGCTGTCCATCGTCAACTCATGTCTGATGTCCCCTACGGTGTTCTGCTATCAGGAGGACTGGATTCCTCCATTATCTCGGCTGTAGCAAAAAAATACGCTGCTATGCGGGTTGAAGAACACGACCAGGAGAAGGCTTGGTGGCCACGACTACATTCATTTGCTGTTGGTCTCGAGGGCTCACCCGACCTGGCAGCTGCTCGCAAAGTTGCTGATCACATCAATACAGTTCACCATGAGATCCTGTTCACTATTCAAGAAGGTTTGGATGCTCTCCATGATGTTGTTTACCATTTAGAAACCTATGATGTCACTACTATACGAGCTTCAACTCCCATGTACCTCATGGCCCGTGCCATTAAAGCCATGGGAATCAAGATGGTACTCTCCGGAGAAGGAGCTGACGAAATATTTGGTGGCTATCTCTATTTCCATAAAGCGCCCCATGCCGAGGCTTTCCATGAAGAAACTGTACGGAAGTTGGGCAAGCTCCATCTCTACGACTGTCTTAGGGCTAATAAATCACTAGCCGCCTGGGGAATTGAAGGGCGCGTCCCCTTTCTCGATAAAGAATTTATGGATGTTGCCATGCGCTTGAACCCTGAAGACAAATTGATCAATGGCGAACGCATGGAAAAATGGATACTGAGAAAAGCATTTGAGGATTATCTCCCTGAAAGTGTGGCCTGGAGACAGAAAGAACAGTTTTCCGACGGGGTTGGATATAGCTGGATCGACAGGTTGAAAGAGATGGTGGAAAGTGCCGTCACTGACAAACAAATGTCAAATGCCAAACATCGCTTCCCCATCCATACTCCCCAGAGTAAGGAAGAATACTATTACCGCAGCATTTTTGAGGAACATTTCCCTTCAGATTCAGCAGCTGCCTGCGTTCCTTCAGTGCCTTCAGTGGCCTGTAGTACTCCTGAAGCTTTGGCCTGGGACGAATCCTTCAAAAACATGATCGATCCTTCTGGACGAGCTGTTAAGGCTGTTCATGATGATGCTTATGAATAGTGAGTTAGTGAGTTGATGCTCATCTGCGTTCCTTGAACTACGATGAGTGAAAGTTTATGAGTTAGTGAGCTGGGGTGGAAATATGGATTCTGCCCCCTGTCCTTTTCTTATCCTCTAGCCAGCTCCTCGATTAGTTTGGAGCAACCTCCCTGACACACAAATTCAGCATGATCGCCGGTGTCTTTAAATTTCCGGCCAGTGATATTGGAACATTCGAATTCGTACTCTGTTAACTTAAGGAATCGATCCATAAGAGCATCGAACATGCTTGTGTAGTCTTTATCACCCCACAAATTTTTAATTTCATGTTCCTCTTGCAAGCGCATTCCTTTGATCCAGATGGCAGCACCCAGAGCACCACAGGCTCCACCACTTAGACCGATACCACCGGCAAATCCAGCAACCATAAGGGCATGTTCTTCAGATGCACCGATTTTCTCAGCCAAAAGGGTTGCACAACTTACAGGATCTGATTGTACTTCCATGGTTTCATCTGCTAGAACAGCTTTAATCTCATCAAAGGCAGAGGGCCCATATTTTCCAGCCATTCGTAAACAGCTTATAGTTTGACCTTTGATTAAGAACTTCATAACCATGTCTTTGGTTGAGGATGATTTATCCAGATGGGTTATGTCAACACAATTGATATGATCGTTCTGATTACGAAAGGTCTCTATTAGTCTTTGAGTTGCTGCAACCGTCCGAGTTTTAGCTTCTGGTCCGGATCCATGCAGATGATACGCTTGCGCTCCGCAGGCTAAGGCAGAGCCCCAGAGCATTCCACATTGGAAGCCATGCTGCATAATTCCACCGGCAAAGGGCGCTATTGCCTGTTCCTCAGATTTTAACGGGTTACCAAAAGCCTTGTTGAGAACTCTCAACAGTGATTCTGATCAGGTCCCCACTTTCAGAAAAGAGCCCACAGCTCCCATGGGTGTTACACGTTTTGTTGTGTCACTCATCTTAGCTCCTCTACTTTCCTCAATATTAGTAACCTATTTTTTTGCTAGGACGATGTCAACGGGTAAACCGAACATAGACATCTCCTCAAACCTTACAATTTTAAGCCCAGCTTCCTCAATCGCCTGCCGAACGTATATGGGACGACAATCCACAAATCGCGTATACCTTGCCTGGGCCCACTCATAGAGCTTAACCATCCAGCCACTGTTCTCCTTCTTTGACATGGCTACGATACAGATACGACCACCTGGGTGCAGCACTCTTCTGCATTCTTTGAGGATCAGTGGAATTTCTGGTGTATCAAACAACTCAAGGGTAAAACTACTGAAAATAGCATCAAACATAAGATCATCGTAAGGAAGTTGTGAGCCATCACCACATATCAATTCCACGCGCTCAGAATAACCGGCTTTATTAATTCGTTTTTGAGTGATATTAAGCATTCCACTGGAAAGATCAATTCCACATACTTTGCCCGAGCTACCAACCGATTCTGCCATGGCTTGAATACAGTGGCCAGTACCGAAGCCAATCTCAAGGACTGATTCCCCTGCACTGACTTTGAGTTTTTCCAATCCTGCTAGTCTATATTTTTTCTCAGCCAGACCAGCCATAAAATCATACCACGGACTCATCTTGTCATAGGTAGTTTTAGCTTCTGCTTTGGTTCGTTTAACTCTATTGATTGATGCTAATTTGGTCAAGCCCCCTCCGTTTAAGATTTGATTCCCTCAGCTTGGATGTAACGCGAAGGTTCTGCTTTCGTTTGATTCTTTATCTTGAAAGAGCAGAGTTAGCTCTATGCATTCATGACTCAATCTCTCATTAGTAATCAAACTAAAACGCACCCCATTTTTGTTTGCCGGGTATATAATATGATGGAAGAATAAATTTAAAAATACTGGCAATTTTTCCAGCTTGCTGACTTTTTTCGGCACTTTCAGCCGCCATCTTATCCAGCATTTCACCAAAGGTTTCAGAAAAATATTGTTTTGCTGTCTCTGCCCTTTCATCGTCTGACATTTCCTGCCCACGGATCTGTCCTAATTCGCCGGCATCCAGCCAGACACCCCCACAATTACCACACTCATCAATTACTACCTCACGCTTGACGCTCAAAAAGTGTTTCATCATGATGACGTCCTCGCATCTGGGACATGCTCGCTTCGCATCCCCATCGGTCTTCACGGAAGGATTCTTTTTTATATCAAGGAGGCTTGCACCCAATGTCTCATGGGATTCATCCACGTGTTTCAGTTCGTGTTGATCAAACCACAATCCTCCACACCCATTCTCACAGACATCGACTTCAATCCCCCCTACTTGTAATTGTTTCAGTTGATTGCTACATGCAGGACAATTCATTTATGTTTCCTTTCATTTTCATCTCTTCATCAAAATTTGAGTTCTACACCCATGGCAGGGATCACAATGGAGGTTTCCCAATCTGGTGAGAACAGGATATTCACCTCAGGAAGCAATCTCAAACGCTTCCCTACGACAACTCCCATAACAAAATCATTGGCAAAGTGTAGAGATTCGGTGGCGTCTGACGAGGTTCCAAAGACATTAAAGTCTCCGTCTGTGGCAACAAATATGGTCTTGTAGCCTACATACCAATGTTTCTGTCCGACCATAAGCATTGGATACAGGGCATTCATCTGATACTTGGACTCTCCTGATCCTGAATTTATCTGCAGCATGGAGTAACCCAGATCAAAAGACACGGTTACCGGTTTTTGAATCAGTTCCACCTTAGTATCAATAAACAGCGCAGCCGGCAAAAAGATCTTGGCTCCCACATCAATTCTGTCAGTCAGACCATATCGCATGCCTAGCTCAGGCAAGATCCCTGCAG
>CAZOBQ010000020.1:0-24567 GCA_964578155.1 uncultured Lentisphaeria bacterium | reverse complement strand
AATTGATTAAGAGTCAACTGCTCTACCAATTGAGCCAGCGGTGCTCCGAAGGACCGCGTCGTACCCCGCTCTGGCGGGGGAAGACGGAAGTTCTTGCTACCTCGATGGGATTTCGGCAAGCTCAATCACCATCTCGATCTTTTGCGTCGCTCCTCCTCTTTCGCACTTCGACAGGCTCAGTGTGACGAGTCGGTGTTGGTGTTCCAGAAAAGTGCCTCTTAATAACGCAAAAGCGGGGTGAATATATTCGCCGGAGGAAGGCTTGTCAATGGAACTTGCCCATGGAAATTCAGATCATGATCCTTCGAGTCGCGAGCAAAGCTCACCCTCAGGAAGACAAAATGATATCTTTGCGCTCTTCGCGACCTCTGCCTGCCAGGTCGTAGCTAACCAGCGTAGACTGCCGGTTAACTAAAACTTGAGATTTATCTATCGAAGCCTTGGCGTAGATAGATTGCCACGTCGTCCCGACTGCCGGGACTCCTCCAGCCTACGTTAAAAACTACGGCACGGCAGGCGCAAAGACGCTAACAAAAAGTTCGTACTATTCGTGTAATTCGCATCAAAAAAAGAAACACCATTGCTGAGCTTTACGGTTAAGGAAAGTCAGAGATTCTTCATCTGGTTCCTGAGCTTGTCGAAGGGCAGAAAGACACGCCAATAAGTCATTGGGGCGAAAAAATCAGGCTTTGAATGAATCCCTGTCAAAAACTATCTTGAAGCTTGAGAATTTCTTTCCTTAGCAACAAAATATATGGAAGACCAATTATGAAAATGATCCACATAGCTATCCTGATTCCCCTTTTCACATTCTTTGCCTGTCAAATACCTGGCAAATCTGCAGCCCCAGAGGAAGACAGCGGTTTTTCAATTGATTATGAGAAATATACCCTATCAAATGGTCTGGAAGTCGTCCTTCATGAAGACCACTCCGACCCAATCGTGGCCGTAGCGACCCTCATGCATGTTGGTTCTAACCGTGAAAAATTGGGTCGTACCGGATTTGCCCACTTTTTTGAACACATGTCCTTCAATGACTCTGAAAATGCTCCCGTGGGTGCCAATCGCAAACTGATCCCTGAATGGGGAGGCTCCAGGAACGGAGGAACCTGGAATGACGCCACCATTTATTACGAAGTCGTTCCCAAAGACGCCTTTGAAAAGATCATGTGGATCGACTCAGATCGATTCGGCTATATGATCAACACCGTAACCGAATCTGCTCTCGAAAGGGAAAAGCAGGTCGTCAAGAATGAAAAGCGCGAACGGGTAGATAATGCACCCTACGGCTTTACCAATGAAGTAATTCGGAAAAACCTATATCCAGAAGGTCATCCCTACAATTGGACTGTCATCGGAGCTTTACCCGATCTACAGGCTGCTACACTGGAAGATGTAAAAGAATTCTATCATCAATATTATGGCGCAGGAAACGCAACCCTGGTCATCGCCGGAGATATTGACATTGCTCAAACCAAAACTCTGGTGCAACAATGGTTTGGCGAGATTAAGCGGGGACCAGAAGTAAAAGCACTTCCACCTATGCCTGTCAGCCTCGAGGAAACAAAGTCCGTTTACTTTCCCGACAACTTCGCAACCCTCCCCGAAATTCGTATGATCTTTCCCACAGTGGAACAATATCACGCCGATGAGGCAGCCCTCAATATTCTTGGTCAACTCCTGAGCGGCAACAAAACCTCTCCCCTTTACCAAGTCCTTGTCGAGCAGAAGAAACTGGCTCCTGGCATCACAAGCAACCAGAGTAGCAGTGAAATTGCTGGTGAATTTGTCTTCCGTGTGAGAGCCAATGCCGGTGTGGATCTAGACTCAGTTAAGCTTGCCATTGAAGCAGGAATTGACCTCTTTGAAAATAATGGCTTCAAAGACAATGAATTAACACGCATTAAAGCCAAATTGGAAACTGACTTGTATCGAGGGATCGAAACAGTACTCAATAAAGCCTTTACCCTGGTCATCGATAACGAATTTACAGGCGATCCTGCACATATCATAAAATCAGCCGAACAAACCAATGCTGTGACACAGGAAGATGTTATGCGCGTGTACAATAAGTATCTCAAGGGCAAACATTACGTCATGACCAGCTTTGTACCCAAAGATGAACTCCAGCTCATGGTTGATGGAGCTGAAAAGGCCTCTGTCTATGAAGAAGAAGTCGTGAGCGGTGTTGCCAGTGAGGAAGTTGGCCAGGGAGAACAGGCAGAATATGAGAAGACGATCACTAGACACGATCGATCTGAACCTGAGTTTGGAGAAGTGCCTCTCTTTAGCATGCCGGATATTTGGACTACAAAACTTGAGAAGACCGGAATCAATATATTAGGTGTTAAAAATAGCGAGATCCCGCTGGTGACTTTCGACATTACGATTGATGGTGGCCACTGGTTAGACCCTTTTGATAAATCTGGTGTCTCGTCACTTTTAGCCAGCCTGATGATGCAAGGTACCAGCAATAGAACCGCAGCAGAATTGGAAGAAGCCATAGAGTTATTGGGTGCCTCTATCCAGATCAATAGCGGTGCTGAAGAGATTCGAGTGACAGCCTCTTGCCTGGCAAATAACTTTGAAGCAAGCGTTGCTCTAGTAGAAGAAATACTCCTGGAACCCCGCTGGGATGAACTTGAGTTTAAGCGACTAAAACAAGCTCTGGAAACCAGGCTCAAGGGCAATGAGGCAAATCCAACAGCCATCGCCTTTAACAATTTCAGCAAACTGATCTATGGTGATAAGCATATCATGGGCATTCCAGCAATTGGAACTATTGAGACTGTTCAAAGTATTTCGCTTGATGATTTGAAAGCTTTTTACCATGAAAATTTAAGTGCATCCATGGCGAGCATTCATGTGGTGGGTTTTGTGGATCAAGAGCAAGTAGTCAGAGCTTTTGATGGGATTGATAAGCGCTGGGAGGCAAAACAGGTAGCAAAACCAAGCTATGAACTTCCAGAAAACTCATTAGCCGGCAACCTTTACTTCATCGATGTCCCTAACTCAAAACAATCAACCCTTATTCTGGGTCGATTGGCTCTATCAGCATCGGATGTTGACTATAACAATCTGGATTTCGCCAACGAGATCCTGGGAGGTGGATCAGCCGGGAAATTAATGCAGATTCTACGTATTGAGAAGGGTTACACCTACGGCGCTTATTCATTTTTGAGAGAGTATCGTGAAGTCTCTCCCTTTATTGCTTACAGCAGGGTGAGAGCCAATGCCACCAAACAATCCATGGATATCATTGTTGATCTCCTTGAAAATTACGGTTCCAGTTTCTCGGAAGAGGATGTAGCCATCACGAAGAATAAAATTCTAAAAGGAAATACCCGAGCCTTTGAAAGTATGAATGCGAAACTGGGCATCATCCGCAATATTAGCAAATATGGCAAATCTCTGAAATATCTGGAAGATGATCAGGATGAATTGATGAACTTAACCCTGGAGGATTTCACCTCCATTATTAACCGTCATATTACCGAAGATCAAATGGTGTATTTGATCGTTGGTGACAAAGCAAGCCAGTGGGATGAGATCAATCAGCTTGGTAAAGGGAAACCTGTTGAGCTAGATATTTTTGGGAACGCAGTGAGTGCTAAATAAGCAGGGTGCTTTGACTAGCGTACGCTCTATCCTTCGACCCTTCGGGTGACATAACTATAAAGCTCTGCGCTCTCTGCGGCCGGCGTTTACCTCGCAGAATGCAGGGCGGTTAATAAAAACTAAGATGTTAATCTTGATGAAAAACACACCCCTGTTGTTTAGACTGAATTTCGGGTCGCGTTGATAATTCCAAAAAGTGAACGCAGAACCATTTTGTCATATTGCTCGGTGGACGCTTTTGATATTTCCGGATCTTGAAGCTTCATCAGTGCATACTGCTGAATGGTGAGGACGGGCAATACGATCTTTTCGCGTAAGTGGATGCTCCGGCGACTCCTGTGATTGTCCTCTAATAAACGGGATTGACCAGAGACTTTAAGGACCATCTCCAGGGTCAATTCGAATTCATCATGGATCAAGCACCAGAATTCCCCAAATTCGGCATCCTTTTCCATGTAGCGGGTCAGGTCAAAGTTTGATTTGCTCATGCTTTGCATACTGTTGGTTATGATTGCCCTGAAGAGATCCATTTTATGGAACAAGTCGATCAATTCATTCAGCCTGCCCTGCTTTTCCAGCTCTTTTAAAGCGGTTCCTAGCCCATAAAAACCTGGTACATTTTGTTTGATTTGGCTCCAGGCACCCACAAATGGAATAGCCCTAAGATCTTCAAAACTAAAGGAATCACTCTGGTTCCTCTGGGTTGGTCTGCTGGCAATATTGGTTTGTCCATAATATTTCAGCGGGCTACGATTCAAAAGATAAGGTATAAATAAGGGATGCTCCTTAAATGAGCGGTAACAGTCATAGCTGGCCCGCGCTATCTCATCCATGAGTGCTGACTGCTGATCATCTATCGCCGTTTCTTCTCCTGCCAACAGTCTGCTTTTAATCCCGGCAGTGAGCAAAAGCTCCAGGTTGTGCATAGCTGCTTCTCTGATTCCATACGAGGAGCTTACTGTCTGTCCCTGGATAGTGATCTGTATCTCCCGGTTCGCTACTGAATGACTCTGCGCTGTATAAAACAGGTGGGTTTCACCACCTCCCCGACTGGGTGGTCCCCCGCGACCATCGAAAAATACTACTTCCACACCTTCATCCCGAGAAACTCTCGTAATGGCTTCCTTGGCAGAATAGATGCCCCAATTGGCCATAAAATACCCACCATCTTTTGTCCCGTCAGAGAACCCCAGCATAACCGTCTGCATGTTCTGTCTTTGTGCCAGGTGTTCTATATAAATCGGAGAGCTGTAGAGCGTGCTCATGGTCTCAGCGGCATTGTTGAGATCATCCACAGTCTCAAAAAGGGGAACTAGATCAATAGTAAGTTTATTCTTCGGACCTCCGCAGAGCTTGAAAATGGCGTAGAGCCGAGCAATATCCAGACCACTACGACTGTTGGATATGATAAAACGGTGGGCTCCTGCTTCTCCATTTAAGGCCTGGATGTCATGAATAACTCGAATGGACTCCGCTGTATCTCGCAGGATGGGATCCTCGATAAGCCCAGGATCTATCTCGCCAGTGATATTGAATAAGTGCTCGATCTGTTCACCAGAGCTGAGCTCTTTGAATGTTGCAGGCAACAGGTCTTTAGAGGCGTTCACGATATGATCCAGGGTCTTCTGAATAACCCGGCTATCCTGTCTGAGATCAAGGCTGGCAAAATGGAATCCAAAGCTGTTGACCTTGCGTCTAAATGATTGGAACAGGTCCAGATAAAGGCTTGAATGTTCCTTTTCTAACAACTCCTCGATCTCCTCCAAAGCCAAGTTAAACTGGTCAAGTGTAAGCTTTTCCGAGTTATTGTTCATGTTACTGGGTAAACGGCCCAGTTCTTTCTGTAAGCGTCGGCGTAATGCCGTCAGTTTTTCATGAACCCCTTCGAAACTCAGTCGCCGAGTGAGCTGTTTTATATCCTGATAATACTTGGAAAGTAGGGTTCGTTTCAATTCCGCTGCCACCTGGCGGGTGGTGTCAGCGGTTATATTTGGATTCCCGTCTCGATCTCCACCGGGCCAGAATCCCAGGCGGATCAGATCGTGGTTGTACGCGGTGGTCTCAGGTGTGGTCCTGGCGATCTCATCCAGGAGATCTCCAACTGCCGAGTAAAAAACATGCTTAAGATGAGAAATAAGCTGCATGGCTTCATCGTGAGGTGTGGGTGCCCGCTTACGAAAGAAAGGGGTTCGTCCTAATTGTTCCAGCAACAGGCGAATCTCTACACTATTTCCTTCCCGAATCGCCATGGAAAGGTCTGAGATGATGGAGAGAACCGTTTTGGGGTAAAATTGGGTGGGGTGCGCGGTGAGAACAACTCGAATTCCAATATCTGTAAGGATCTCCTGGACAGCTTTTCGCGTAGAGTCACCCTCCAGCTTCTCAGCCATTTGATGCCAGGAGCCTGAGCCTTCCATATGATGAATCTGTGGGTAGGCTGCATCTTCCAGCGCATCGACCAACACGACCTGCCGTTCCACATATTGAATGACCCTGAACAGGAAATCGATGCGCTCTTGCTCATTCAAATCTTCTTTTTGGGTCGTAAGAAAACCAGAGATAATGTCCTCTGGACTTTTGCTCTCTTTATAGCCATCCTCGCATGCTTCCTGAAGCAGGGGTAGCAACATGCCCGTCTTTTGAACGGTATCAAGGGGAAGTGTCAGGAATAATCTATCATAAAGCTGATAGCGTAATTCCACCAGCTCATTGTAAGCTTTTTCGATTTTGGTTTGCATGGGCTTATTTTAGGTGCTGAAGAGAGAGAAGAAAGAACTTCTTATTAAGCCCATCCTTTTTGACAATATTTGTGAGACACTTCAGGAGAGATGCCTCAAAACGGTTGAGTGTCTATCCTTCGAGTCCCCTCATTCCATTCGGACTCAGGATGATGACAATTATAATCCTGGGGGTCAAAATATTTCTTTGCGCTCTTTGCGGCCTTTGGGTTAACTAAAACTAGAGATTGCCACGTCGTCCCTGAACTATGGGACTCCTCGCAAAGACTAAAAGAGAAAATTCGTTGTGGAGGAGAAAAGCCGGTCATTTCGAGAGCACTTCGAGAGCCTCAGTGACCTCCACATTGTCCGTCTATCTAAATTTTTTCAATGACTGTGGAGATACCCTGGCCCACACCAATACACATGGTGCAGAGGGCTAATTTCGCATCAGACTGTTGCAGTTGGTGAACTGCTGTAGTGAGTAGCCTTGCGCCACTCATACCCAGTGGATGTCCCAAAGCGATAGCGCCACCCAGTGGATTAATACGTGGATCATCATCTGCTAAACCCATTTCCCGAGTGCAACCCAAAGACTGAGCTGCAAAGGCCTCATTGAGTTCGATGATATCCATATCATCAAGCGTCATATCCAAATGTTTTAATAGTTTGGCTGTAGCAGGAACCGGCCCCATTCCCATGGTCCGAGGTGGAACGCCGGCAGTTTTCATCCCCAGAATTTTGGCCATTGGTTTAAGGCCATATTTTTCTACTGCTTCTTCTGAGGCAATGATCAGAGCTGCTGCCCCGTCATTGATACCAGAGGCATTTCCAGCAGAAATAGTCGTTCCTTCGCCCAGAATAGCTCTTAGGCTTCCCAGCTTATCCAGAGGTGTGAGCCTGGGGTGCTCATCCTTGTCAAAGACCAGGTCCTCCATTTTTCGTCTGGGGATACTTACTGACACTATTTCATGGGCCAATGATCCGTTTTCCTGGGCCTGCTTGGTTTTAGTTTGGCTCCAAAAGGAGAATTTATCCTGATCCTCACGACTTATATTTTTTTCATCAGCAATGTTTTGAGCGGTCTGAATTAATGATTGAGTATGACCTTGTTTTTCAATCTGTTTATTCACAAAACGCCAGCCTATGGTTGTATCAAACATTTCCGGTGTACGTGAGAAAGCCTGGCCAGGTTTAGCCATGACATATGGAGACCGAGACATACTCTCTACGCCACCTGCAATGATCAAGTCTGCTTCACCGGCATGAATAGTGCGAGCAGCTGTTCCAACAGCATCCATTCCTGAACCACATAGACGATTAATGGTGGCTCCAGATATGGTTTCAGAATATCCCGCTAATAATAAAGCCATCCGGGCAACATTGCGATTGTCCTCTCCAGCCTGGTTAGCACAACCCAACAATACATCATCCACTTCATCCCAGGGGATATTTGGATTACGGTCTCTTAATGCTTTGAGCGGAATTGCCGCCAGATCATCTGTTCGAACACTTGATAGTGAACCACCAACGCCACCAACTGGAGTTCTAATTGCATCACAGATATAGACATTTTTCATAGTGTTTCCTTTTCCACGAGTGAGATAATTAGCCGTGAGGATCGTCTTGTACTTCTATTAATTCTTCTCGGTTCGCCTTAAATGCATTGAGCATCCCTTCAGAGAGTTGATCAACTTCCTTCTGGGTAATGACAGTTGAGAACATGGCTGTTCCTGTATTCACCATAATGATGTTCTCTTTATAAAAGAGATGATCTAGAATTTTCCCCATAACAGTCTTTTCATTCTTGCCCTGATAGGCTTTACGATAAGAGTTCGGTATTGTTGTTCTGGGGTGCAATCTAAACATTGACCCTGACCCCGAGACAGACATGGGTACATCCGCCACTTGAACAGCTTCCTTAACCTGTGCTACCGCTTTGGCAGTTAGTTCATTTATTGCTAACACTGCATTCTCATCGAAATCTTGCATAGCAGCATAACCAGCTGTCATGGTAATGGGGTTGGCTGAAAAGGTTCCTGAGTGTGGTAGCAGCAGTGGGCTTTCATTGGGATCCATGACCTTCATTACATCAGCTCGTCCAGCGAATGCTCCCACAGGAAAACCACCCCCAATCATTTTACCTAGGGCTGTTATGTCAGGTTTTACTCTGTAGTTTTGTTGAGCGCCACCATAATTGGTCCGATAGGTAATCACCTCATCAAAGACCATAAGTGTGTTATTCTTGCGGGTCCAGGCATAGACAGCTTCAATAAATTCATTGGTAGCCTCAAATAAACCTACACGATGTGGAATAGGATCGACCAGCACACAGGCAATATCATCAGCATTCTCCTCCAATAAACGAATGGTCCGTTCTACATCATTAAATGGGTAAATGACCACATCATCCAAGACGCCCTGCGGTGTTCCATAAGCCAGCGGATTACGATTAGGCTTATCGATATCACCCCAGTTATCTGGGCTGGATATTTGGCTGACTTCTACATAATCATAAGAGCCATTGTATGAACCTTCAGCTCTAGCAATTTTTGCTTTCCCCGTAAAGGCTCTGGCCGTTTTTATCATGGACATGACGGCTTCAGTACCGGAGTTTACAAATCGAATTTTATCGAAACCAGGAGTACGACTAGTGAGATGCTGAGCATAGCGGACCTCGATCTCAGTTGCCAATGTATAGGCTGTTCCTTTGCGTAATTGCTCAATCACTGCATCCACAATTTTTGGGTAGGCGTGACCGTGAATAAGAGATGCCATATTATTAGCAAAATCAACCCGTTCAACACCATCGATATCTGTAACGAAACAACCTTTGGCTCCAGCGACATAATGGGGATAAGGTTTATGAAATATAGTATTTCGGCTCACACCACCAGGTAGAACTTGGACTGCATCGGCATAGATGCTTGCGTTTTTATTTTTCTGCTCGTTCATTCTTAAAGCCCCCGTTAAAAAGATGATTACTGTATGAGTTTAGGTTCGGTTTTTTCCTGCAGATACGCGAAGGTAATTCCCGGAGCGAGCTCCCGTACCTGAAGGCCATTTTCCGTCACATCAATAATTGCTAGATTGGTATAAACTGTATCCACAACCCCTTTTCCGGTCAGAGGAAAGGAACACTCATCGACCAGTTTAAATTGACCATCTTTGGTGACATGATCGGTAATCACCCAAACGTTCTTGACACCAGCAACCAGATCCATGGCACCACCAACAGCCGGAATAGCGCCCGGTTTTCCTGTAGACCAGTTTGCCAGATCACCCTCTTTTGATATCTGAAGCGCTCCCAGAACCGAAATGTCCAGATGTCCCCCACGAATCATGGTAAAACTATCTGCATGGTGAAAATAACTGGCTCCAGGAATCGCAGTGACATATTTTTTTCCGGCATTGATCAATTCAATATTTTCTTGTCCTGGTTCAGGAACAGGTCCCATTCCCAATAAGCCATTCTCTGTATGGTAAATGATCTCAATTCCCTCAGGAACGTGATCTGCTACTAGCTCAGGGATTCCGATTCCCAGGTTTACGTATGAACCATCCGGTAGATCCTGGGCAACTTTCTGAGCCATTTCAATTCGGCTCCAGCCCTGGCGTTCATGCGTATTCATCTGGGATACCTGTCTTGATTTGCTACGAGGATCGATTCATGTTCAGGCTTAACAATTTGCACAACCCGATTGACAAAGATTCCTGGAGTAACTACCACTTCAGGGTCAATCTCACCAGGCTCAACAATCTGTTTGGCCTGGACAATGGTTGTAGTTGCGGCAGTACACATGATAGGGCTAAAATTCCGAGCAGTTTTGTTATAGGTCAGGTTACCATAACGATCAGCAGTCTGACATTTTACCAGACTGAAATCAGCATGAATACCATATTCCATAACATAGGTCTGGCCATTGAACTCTCGGGTTTCTTTTCCATCTGCCAACGGTGTATTCACTGATGACGGGGTAAAGAAGGCTGGAATCCCTGCGCCACCGGCACGGATACGTTCTGCCAGTGTTCCCTGAGGAACCAGCTCCAATTCTATTTCGCCATTACGATACAGTTCTGGAAATACCACCGAATTTGTTGACCGGGGAAAAGAACAGATCATTTTCTTGACCTGTCGATTGGCAATGAGGGCTGCAATACCCACATTTCCACTTCCGGTGTTATTGCTTACAACGGTGAGATCTTTACTACCAAGATCAATCAGTCGGTGAATCAATTCAATGGGACTTCCTGCTTCGCCAAATCCCCCGATCATGACCGTGGCACCATCAAAAATATCGGATATAGCTTCCTTATCCGACCCAACAAGTTTGTTGATCATTTTTAGTCTACCTCTACTGGCTCGACAACTTTCAATTGTTTAGACATTGCCATATCAAAATTATCTTGAAGTGTGTTCTCAATTTCCTTGAGCTCATCTTCGAAGAAATATTTATCTGTATCATAAGGAATCAGTTTCTCAATGGTGTTCTCCTCTTCGTCATAGACCGCAAGAAAAGCTTGATCCATCCATTTCATGTTCCTGGCTTCATTAAACTTCAGCGCGAAGGCATCCTTACCATTCTCCATCTTGACCTTACCCAGGAGTGAGATCTTCCCTGCAGAAGAAGTCATGGTAATGTAGCGTGATGGTCTTCCCTCTGATGGAAGTGAATGATAGATCTTGCTGAAGATCCGATCCATGTCAGCCAGAGGGGCTGTGAAGTAGCCATGTTCGCCAGTGGGTCTGGCACAATATATTGAGTGAAAAGACACACCTAACATCATCAAAATGTGAGCCAAATCGATCCAATTTTGAGCGGATCTGTCGATATCAACCTTGCCATTCTCATCCATGAATAGACTAATGTGGTTCATCATAGGACTCTGACTTCTAATATTTATACGGTGCTTTCTTAATCTACGAATGGCAGCAATGGTATGAATATTCAGGAACTCTTTGGGTGTTGAGAAATGTCCCATCCACAGGACTTGAATACCGTTGTCGATCAAGTCACCAAATAGTTGGAGAGTACCATCATACTTATTGTTGAGGACCACATCTGGCTCATAGGTAAGAGCTCTAGAGGCAATTCGGATATTTCTGATATGCATCAATTCCGGATCTTCCATAAGGGGACGCAGATAGGCGCTTAATCTGGATGTGGGCATGTAGCCAGCATCACCACCGGTAATTAGAATGTCGGTGACTTCTTTATGCCTTCTCAGGTACTCGTGAACCTGGGCCACATCATCCTGGATAAACATGTCTTCATCACCACGAACCTGGGCATGACGGAAACAATAGGTACAGTATGCGAAACATCCCTGAGTTGTTTTATCAAAAAGCAGAAAAACCTGGGGATATTTATGTTGGCCACCATCAACTGCCTCAAATTCGCCTTCCGTTGAGTAGAATGAAGGCCGATTCAGGATTTGCTTTCCATCATGTGGATTGGTCTGATCCCGATAATTCACAACCATGGCTGTTCTTCCAGCAGAATCCTCGATACTTTTGTATTCATCCACAACCTTTTGGTCGATCATGCCGGGTTGCGGGAACACCAATTGGAAAACAGGGTCTTCCAGATAATTCTCCCAATCGATGGTACTCAGAATGTGTTTGGTGGCTAGAAAGGCATAGACCTCAACGAAGAGTTCACGTTCTTTCATATCGGTCAGGGTAATGCCATTTTCTTCCAGAATTTCACACACCTGCTTGAAACCAGATAGGGCAGAATATTTGTTTTTGGCGTGAGTGAACATGCCTTGAGCTTCTTCTTTCAGAATGGAATGCTGGGGAAAGCTATTGTGTAATCTGTTAAGCAGGCTTGTAGGGACCAGGTTTTCATTAATGATAACATTTCTGGTTTCTTCACTCAGATCATGACGATCCATTAAGTTTTCTACATCTGATTGTTGGAAGTTGTAACTATTTTTTGAAGACATAATTTTACTCCTGATAAAAGAACAAAGGATCAGTTACTCTGGTTGACAATCCACAGCAGCTGAGAGATTCCTTTGTTCGTGTTTTTGAACAGGTGGTTTTCGTTAGATGTAAAATAGAAACTGTCACCTTCTTGAATAGCATAGGTGACAGAACCAATATTCACATCAAATGCTCCTTGAAGAACAAAACAGAATTCCTGTCTCGGATTGTTTGTTGTCATGATATCGGTGGAGTCAGCATTCTCCTGGAACTCCAAAAGGAACGGATCCATCAGTTTTGCTTGATCATGATTGGACAACAGGTAGGAACTCGTTCCTGTCTTGTTTTTCTTAACGAATTTTTTCTGATCCTGCTCTACAACGGGATGTTGATTTAAATTGCTTTGTTCGCCGATGATCTCGCCAACGGTGATATGCAGTGCATCAGCAATTTTTTTAAGGGTTAGAATGGAAGGATAGGCTTTCGCGCGTTCAATCTGTGATATTAAGCTGGCGCTCACTCCAATAGAACTGGCAAGGTCGGCCGCTTGAATATGCAGCTTTTCTCTTCTCTGCTTAATCCTTTTTCCCATCAAGTCCATCATAGGTAGAAATTAAACAATACTACGCCACTTAAGAAATACTTAATTAATTAACTAAATATTATTTTTATTGCCAAAATAACCCGGATAGTGTCTTTCTGAGGAGCTGAAAGCGAGCGAAGAATCTCCGATTTATGCTTGTTACAAGAATTTAGTTACTGAAGGATAGTCTGAGATCCTTCGGACTTACGTCCTCAAGGAAGACTAATGGATGGTTTCAGCCCAATTTCAAAATTTGTCCCAATGAGTCTTTCTGAATGGAACAAAGTGAAATGAAGAATCTCACTTTATGGGCAATCTGTCACAGTCAATTGGGGATTCTTCCCTTCGATAAGCTCAGGGCAGGCTCACTCAGGATGACTAGTGGAGAAGATCTATCTGCTTCGAGAGGGCTTCGAGAACCTCAGCCACCTTCTCAGCTAGACATAAGCTTACACTAACCCAATTAAGCTTTTGCTTAGTTTCAAATTTCCAGTTTCAAGTTTGCTCTAGAGCTTCGCTATAATAGCCTCAGCCATTTCTTTGGTAGATGCAGCGCCTTTTTTGGTGACATCTGGATGACCAGGTAATTTTGCCATATCATAGGTTCTGGTCTGACCCTCAGTCACCACTTTGGCGACGGCCTTACGAATCTTCAGCGCAATTTCTTGTTCATCAATAAAATCCAGCATCATACAGGCAGATTCGATCATGGCAATGGGATTAACAATGGAAGTTGCATAGTCAGCGTATTTTGGGGCACTACCATGGGTTGGCTCAAAAACACCAACACCGGTGTCCGGATTGTACTGGGCACTGGCTGCGAATCCAAGCCCACCGATCAGGCCGGCAAAGCCGTCAGAAACAATATCACCAAACATATTTCCAGCGACAATGATACCGTAGTCTTCCGGATTCTTTGTCAACCACATCATTTGAGCATCAATATTGGTATTCCACAATTCGATTTCAGGGAAGTCAGCTTTCTGAATCTGTTGAGCCATCTTGTACATCATACCTGAGGTTTCACGGATCACATTAGGTTTTTCGCAGACCGTAACTGATATATAGCCATACTTCTGTGCATATTCAAATGCAGCTCGCAGAATTCTCTCTGTCGCCTTTTGGGTAAATATCCTGGTAGAAATAGCCAACTCATTACGGGGAGTTTCAGCAAAGTTCTTTTGAAATTTGGGATGGGTCATGAAGGCATCATAAACCTGATCCGGTGGATTGCTCCACTCCACACCACCATATAAACCTTCTGTATTCTGTCGAAACACAACGACATCAACTTTAGGCTCCTCAATAGAATTTTCAGGACCACGCCGGATAAAATTTAAGGGATTGCCCTGGTAGGTATGACAGGGACGCATACAGATATCCAGTCCAAAATGCTGTCTCAAGCCAACAATAGGACTTGAATAGACCAGGTCTTTGTCCTTTAGCTCTGGAGCTAGTTCATCAAATGCATCATCTTTTGGCTTTGATGTAATAGCACCAAACAGCCCAATCTTATGTTCAGCCAAAAGATCTAGTGTCCTTTGTGGTAAGGGATTGCCTTCCGAACGCCAGAATTCCCACCCAATATCTGCTTCCACATAGTTTGCGTCAAATCCTGCAGCACCCAATACCCGGATCGCTTGATTCAGGACGGCTTTTCCAATTCCATCGCCAGGCATGGTTACAACGGTTCTTTTAGTCATAGTTTTTTTATCCATCAAGAACTCATTAACATCGTCTTTGCGAGAAAATCCGAGTGATACGAGGATTGACGAAGCAATCTCAGATTGGAGATCGCTGCGCTCATTTTATTCGCTCGCGAAGACAACTTAGAGATTTTTATTCGTTAAAATAGTGTAAGTATATGATTCACACAATCGAAGACCCCACTGCCAGTTACTCATGCTTTTAAATTTTAAATATTAAATCTTCAATCTTGTCAATCACTTTTGCACCAGTCGCTTCAAGCGTTTCCCGTGTCTGATGTCCCCCGGGAATAAGTATACAGTCAACCCCAATCGCTTCGGCGACCTCATGATCATGGGCTGTATCACCCACAAATAGCACCTCTGACTGGTCATAAGGCAAATCGGACATCCATTGGAGAGCATTATCAACTTTGCTATGGGCATAGTGATTGTCTAGGCCTATGATTTTCATAAAGCTGTCTGTCAGTCCAAAGTGTGCTGTCAGTTCATCCAGTGTATTTTGTTTGTAGGCCGATAATATTGAGTGGCTGACGCCTCTATCTCCCAGAGTCTTCAAGACTTCTCTCACACCCTCATGTAGATCGACTTCATATTTGTGGATTTCATAGCCTTCGATAAATTCCGTTCCTACAATCTCAAATGATTCATCAATAAATTCAAATCCGAGCCTACGGTAATAGTCGATCACGGGAAAACCAAAAATCTTCTGATAATGATCATGATCAATGGTGGGCATATTCCGTTTGGCTAAAGTTTGATTGATGACCATAACTGACATCCATGAGTCATTCAACAGGGTTCCATTCCAGTCCCAAATGATGTGTTTGTAGGGGTATTTAATCATATACGCTCTGGTATTCATATCACTTTAAAAGTACTTCTCGTCTTCAACTCTGCGTAGAAAGTAGTAGGTAGGGTGTAGAAAAGGGATGGCATTATTGAATTGATTGGATGAGTCTGGTTAATTTTGCACCTATCTTGTCAATATGTTCTCTAGAATCGCTTTGCACATACTCCAAATCTTTTGCGAGAATTAAAAAATAGGTTACTTCAGCCAGTGAAGCCTGGGCAATATTATAGAATCGAATCTTCTCTGGCTTTGTTCTCCGTCGAAACCCTTCTGCAATATTAGCGGGGACAGAAACAGCAGCTCGAATTAGTTGTTGAATGAGAGCAAATTTCTCCCGCTCTGGAAAAGAATCAATCAGCTTATAGACATGCAATACCAAAGCATGCGCTTCTTGCCATACAATCAAATTAGTGAAGTGTTGAATTTTTCCACTAGCTACCATTACTACCGTTACGCCCTTTCTACGTTCTACCCTTCTACTACCTACCTGTTACTCCGTCATCTGCGATTTGAATTCAATGATCACGCCGGCTCTAGGGTACTCTTTTTCCAGGGCTTCTCTTATAGCTTTCTCAATTTCATCTTTCTGATAACAATCAGGTGGAACGGGTAGTTCAAAAAGGATGGCTTCAACTGGATTTTCACCAACAACTCTTAGATCCTGAAGCCTGAACTGCTCCCCAAAATCTACTAAGACAGACTCTACAATCTCCCCAGTCTTTTTAACACATTCTCCAGATATGGCTACCGGGTCAGTATGGGTTACAACCTGAGCGTTCAATTCATGAGCTAGCTTATGTTCAACATTATCGGCAATATGGTGGGCGACAGCTGGAGATGTGGCTTCATCGATCTCAATATGCAATGAGATAAAGCTCTGGTCACCATAATTATGGACAACCACATCATGCACTTGCCTGGCTCCCGGCACTGATGTTGCCAACTCACTTATTTGTTGAATAAATTCCGCGGTTGCCGGTTTCCCTAAAAGATCATCAATGGCATCACGGGCAATATCATAAGCAGAATGCAATATCATTGCAGCAACAAGAATCCCCATAAGACCATCCACATGTGGTATCCCAAAATATGCTCCAATCAGTCCAGCAATGACCAACAGGGTCGTGTAAACATCACTTTTGTGGTGAACGGCATCGCCTCTCAAGGCATCTGAATCAATTAACTCTCCCAACTGATAGGCAAAACTAGCCATCCAAGCTTTACCGGCGGCAGTTAAGGTGATCACCCCGATAAAGATCCAGTTGATTTGAGAAACATCTATGTCAGTATCAGAGAAAAAGAGTCGGTCTACAGAACTTTTAAAGAACTCAAGTGCCACCACAGCCATAAGAATAGCAATGGTCAAGGTAGCAATTGTCTCTGCCCGCCCATGACCGAAGGGGTGTTCCTTGTCAGCCGGTTTTTGAGCAACTTTGAACCCAAAAATCACAACAATAGAGGTAGCGACATCAGAAAGGGTGTGAAACGCATCTGCAATGAGCGCAATACTGTTAATCATCCAGCCAAAGATCAGCTTTACCACAAACAGGATGAAGTTGCCCAGAATGGAGACCCATCCCTCCAACATTCCCACATGTCCTCTGAAGGCTGAACTGTCTGGCTCTACTCCCTTCGGAGTGGTTTTTTGAACTAAAAAATTAGTGAAATCCATTTTAATTTTCTCTTTACCAGTCTATCTGGTTTGTTAAGGTCATAATTTTGCTTTGACCCAATTTTCCAGGCCACCTGCTATGATCAACTCTTGAGCAGCCTCCCCTAGCGAGCTAATAGAATAGCTCTTCCCATTATACGACAATCTCGATTTAATAAAATCGATGCTTACTTCTTTTCCCGTTGCTTTTGTGGGGATTTCCTGGCCATAGTTTGCTTGCATATCTCTCACAAATTCCGGTGTTTCAAGGACTATGAATCCATTATTAATCGCGTTTCTTTTATACGTTTCACTAAACGATCCCGCTATGAGCAAAGCAATGCCACTATATTTCAGCGCTGTCGCTGCTTGTTCACGTGAACTCCCCGTCCCAAAGTTGAAACCACCCACTAAAAAGTCACCTTTCTTCACTTTCTTTGCAAAATCAGCATCATAATTTTCCATGGCTACTCCTGCTTGTTGTTCAGGAGTAAAGTCATCCATATAGGTGTATTTGCCTGGATAGATACCATCGGTGTTCAAATTATTTTGATGGCAAAACAACAAATCTCCGGTCAACTCAGAAGGAAAGTCCTCCAAAAGTGAGATGCCTTCTGTTTCAGGGTCTTGTTTTTTATTAATGTGTAAATTCCCCACAAGAAGAGTTTCAGGGTGGACAAAGGGTGAGACAATATGACCGGCTACTGCAGAAGCAGCTACAACAGCTGGAGATGCTAGATAGGTTTTGGCGCTTTTGACTCCCATGCGTCCTTTAAAATTTCGATTCGTGGCCGATATACCAACTTCGTTTTCTTCAAGAAGGCCCACACCCAATCCAATACAGGGACCACATCCTGGAGGGAGTATCTTAGCTCCAGCATCAATTAAAACTTGCCAGTCACCACGGGTTTCACTTTCTGCCTGGACCTCACTAGAAGCTGCAGCCACATAAAACTCCACGCCTTGTGCAACCTGCTTGCCCCTGATGATGGTGGCCGCGTCAGCCAGATCTTCGACTCGACTATTCACACAGGAAAGCAGGTAAGCTTTCTGAATCATCACCTGTGTCTGCTCCATATCCTTAGCCAAGGTCATGGTTTTAACAATATCAGGACCAGCGATGTAGGCTCCCACCGTAGCCAGATCCAGCGTTAACTCTTTCGCATAAAAAGCATCTGGGTCAGCATAAGGAGCTGAATGTTTCAGCTTAGCTATCCTAGCATAGTTTATCCGTGGATGAATACCATCTCGTGCGTCAGAGTCAGAAGCTACGCCTTCCAGTCCACGCTTCTCAACTTTCAGAGCACGTGCTTCCAGCCATTCAAAAGTGACTTTATCTGTTGGAAACACACCGGCCAAAGCTCCCCACTCAGTAGTCATGTTGGCAATGGTCAAGCGCTGATCAATACTCAGAGAAGTCAGGCCATCACCTGCAAACTCAACTGCATGATTTAACACTTCGTCCCTGTTGAAATAGCCAGCAAGCGTAATAATAACATCTTTACCTGTGACACCTGGTTGCAGTTCACCCGTGAGTTCAACCCTGGCTACTGGTGGGACTTGCCACCACGTTTTACCTGTTGCCCAGATTGCAGCAGCATCTGTTCGGACTAAAGGGATCCCTATGGCACCCAAGCCACCATACATATTGGCGTGACTGTCAGAAGCCACTACCAGTCTACCTGGCCAGACATAACCTTCCTCACACATAACCTGGTGCCCAATCCCACGTCCAGCGGGATAGAAATCCATGCCTGTTGTATTGGCAAAGCTTTCAATCCTGGCATATTTCTTAAGATTGTCTTCGCTCTTGTCCTGAATATTATGATCAAGAATGCAGACCGGCTGCCTTGGATCAGCTAGCTTGGTGGCGCCCATAGCTTTGAATTTATTCATCACAGCGCCTGTATTATCATGGGTCATGATATGGGCTGGGGAAATGGATATGAAATCACCACTCTGCACTTCATGGCTCTCTTCAATCCCTATTGCGTATTGTTGGGCTATCTTCTCTATTAAATTTTGGGACATCTTACATGTTACTATAAATCTATGAGGTTTAAAATCTTGAGATTCGCTTTTGGAAAGGCATAATCTTGAAAATTTTCAGGTTTTGCCCATGTGTTTTCTGTGGCTGCCAGAGTTTGTGGATCCCCATCAAGCCAATCACAATAATAGGCCGCTAGATTGATTTTGAAGTGAGTATAGGCATGTTTGATAGTTCCGATCTTCTCTCCCATATTCACATCCAAAGCTGTTTCCTCTTTGATCTCTCTGAGAAGGGCATCTTTATCACTTTCACCTTGCTCTATTTTTCCACCGGGGAATTCCCACAAGCCGCCCAACAAACCTTTGGCAGGTCTCTTCTGTATCAGAACCCGGTCCCCTTTCCGAATCAAACCGATGACAATATCATAGCTGGGAATTTTCCGCTTGATAGGCTTTACCGGATAAACATCCATGTCACCCACTACATACGCGGCACATTGACCTGAGACGGGACAAGCGTGGCAGCCAGGATTCTTGGGCAGACAGATGGAGCGGCCTAAATCCATGGCGGCTTGATTGAAAGACCCTGCTTGATCCCCAGGAATAAGCGTCTGGAGTAATTCTGTGATCCTGGTCTTGCTTGATATTTTGGTACTATCCTCGGATAAGCGAATAAGGCGACTTACGACCCTGATTACATTTCCATCGATGAGAGGAATGGACTCACCATAAGCAAAGCTGGCAATCGCCGCCGCCGTATAGGGACCTATTCCAGGTAATTTCATGAGTTCACTGGAGCTTTGAGGCAACTCTCCTGCGTAATCTTTCATAACCGCTTTTGCTGCAGCATGGAGATTGCGCGCTCTTGAGTAGTATCCCAGACCTTCCCATCTTTTCAGTACCTGATCTTGAGAAGCTAGCGACAAAGATACGATTGTGGGAAAACGTGACATCCATCGTTTGTAGAATGGTCTTACGGTAGCAATCTGTGTTTGCTGTAACATGATTTCGGCAACCCAAATAGCATAAGGGTCATCACTGTTTCTTCCGGGAACTGGAAGATGCGCACGTTCTTGACTGTACCATCCAATCAGCTTAGTTGAAAACGTCTTTTGGTCTAACAGGGGGTTTGTATTAGGAATTGCTCTGGTCTGCCAAGGCTTTGATGTGAGTGTGGTCTGAGCCACAACAGCCACCGATAAATTCGACACCGAGCTCTTTGACTTCATTCGCCCACTTTACATAGGCCACAGGAGAAATTTTGCCGGGTTTTTTCTGTTTACCTTTTGGGGCTAATTCTAGATTGGGATAAGCTAAAAGAGGAACTTCCACTACATCTCTTAATGCCTTTAGTGCTGAATATGAGGACTCTATGCCAGAACAATTCACACCGATGGCAGAAACACCTTTTTTTTCAAGGAATTTTGCAGTGGTAATAAGATCATCCCCATTAAAGATCTCACCTTCAGGGTTTAATGAAAAAGAGACCCAGACTGGTTTCTCATAGCGTAGGGCTAATTCTGTTAATCCTTTTGCTTCACGTGCAGAATTCATTGTTTCAAGTAGCAATATATCAGTTGAATGGTGAGATAGGTTATCTAACTGAGCATCGTGCCAGGGACGAGAAATAATATTTCCAGGGAAGTCTTCCGGGTGCAATGAATCAGCAAGAGGGGCAATTGCCGCAGCAACCTTTACATCTTTACCAGATTCTTGAACTGCTTTCCAGGCTAGGCGAATAGCCAATAGAGTTAGTGCTCTAGCGCGTGTATGAGCATCAACACCAGAAAGTCCAGCTTTATGCAGTGCGAAAGGTGTGGTTCTAAAGGTGTTGGTTGTGATAACCTGAGCACCAGCTTCAATATTTTCTTTATGAATCTGAGTAATGTCTTCCGGATTCGATTGAAGTACCGTCGCAGACCAAAGAGGCTCGGATAATTTATGCCCCATCTCTTCAAGTCTTGTTCCCATTGCGGAATCCAGAATAACAGTGCTCATAAAGACTCGACTACTCCGCCAACAACTGACTTAACTGAATGACATTACCGTCAGGATCTGTGAAGGAAGCAAGCTTAACCAAACCTGGGATTTCCTCTTTATCAAAGAGTTTAATTCCTTTACCTCTCAACCACAATTCTGACTGTTCCAGATTATCCACCTCAAAAACAAAAGCTCCGATAGGATTGGCATTGGTAACTTTAACACCATGTATGGCAATTTTAGCACCTGGGCTGATCTGAAATTCTGCCCACTTTGAATCCTGATCCTCCAGAACCAATTCCAGCTCTAGAGTATCCTGATAAAATGATTTAGCTTGTTCGTATTCCACGACTGGAACCCACGCAAGATCAAATTGTTTATACCAACTCATTCATATCCTTTATACGATGGTTAAAAGTTCTTCAAGTTCACCGAAGCTGTCAACAATAAAATTCGCCTCTTTTAAAGAATCCCTGCTACAACTTGTGGTAATAGCAACTGTTTGGCATCCAGCGACGGTGGCCGATCTAAGGCCGGTTGGTGAGTCTTCAATGACTAATGTCTGCTCAGGATCCACTTGTAGTAACTTACATGCCTTCAGATATGGATCAGGAGCCGGTTTGGTTTTCTGAACTTCACTTGAAGTCACGATATGGTCAAAGTTAACTTTGATTTGTGACTTTTGAAATATCTCTTCTAAAAGGGGTCTTGGGGTGGCTGTCACTAAGGCCGTCTGGTTCACATTCATAAGAACTTTGCTGAAAAATTGTTGAAAACCCGGAGTAAACTTGACCGAAGTAGAAAATTCACTCCAAAGCAATCTGCGACCATTGTCTTGAAGATCCTTTTCCTTAACATCGAGCTTAAATGTAGATTTAAATTGTTCATAGAATACTGATTCAGCGACGCCTCTATTTGCATCAACAAAAGATTTCGGGATATCAACCTTATATAATTCACCCAGTTTTCTGGTTGCCCGATCGTAAACTTCTTCACTTTGTACGACAACACCATCAAAGTCAAAGAGAACCGCTTTCAGATCACGCACATCTGGGAATTTATTCAAAATAGGGTTTATGCCTTCTCGACAGTAGAAAGAAATTGGGTAATGAGTCAACCACCATCTACAGTTGCCCAACCTGGATTTTTAGGTGTTGGGGGGAGATTTGAAATCTCGCTGAAATAGTGATTCCCAATATGCTTCACAATGTCCTTGATTGACAAACAAGCTACGGGATGATTCTTTTCATCAACAATTGGAACATGGCGATATCCACCCAGAACCATATAGTTCAAGGCAAAGGCCAATTGGGCATCGGAGGTCAGAGTATCGGGATCCGGGGTCATATAGTCTCTAACCTCGATATCCGCGTGGGATAGATTTCTACCAACAATTCGACGAATAATATCTCGTTCAGTAAAAATGCCAACAAGAGCGCCCTCTTCCACCACCAAAAGACAACCGATTCGGTTATCATGCATGAGGTCCAGGCAGTCAACCACACTGGCATCACCGTCTGTTGTAATTGGTTTCTTTAGTTGTATGGTGGCGATGGAATCATCAAGCCTGAAAGCCTCTGATTCATTTTTTTTTGCTGAGGAGCCCCCCTCATTCATCTGTTTTAGTTCGTCATCAATATGTTCATCGTAATCGATCATTCAGTCCTCCGTGACTCAATCTAGAATATAGGAAAATATTTGCTAAAAATCAGCTTGTTTGCTAACAATCTTTTCTCTGCAAAGTCTTCCCTTTGGGGGATAAATTAGCATATCAGCTAACATTGGTCAGTCTGCTACATGACGAATAGAATAATTAGGTGATATCAGATAAATCTATGGGTGTTATACAGCTACTTGCATTAGGACAAATAAAAAAGGCCACCCAAATGGATGGCCTTTGTAAAACCTTAACAATTACACTATCTGAGTGAAATACCAGCTCCTATGGTGATCACATCATTTGTCGGGGTCATGCTGTAGGCCACATTCACATAAGTCAAAGGAATGAAAGTCAAGTGTAAACCCGCGCCATATCTTAAACCAGGATCAACGGATGTGCTAAATTCTATATCCTGTTCTACACCTTCGAATTCGGCTGTATAGGCAATATCTATAGAGCTGGTTTCGTAAGCAACATCAGCGTATACACCCAGGCCAAAGAAGAGCAAGCTCAGCGATTTTCCCACTTGCATATTTATGCTGGTGTTCATGGTCTTCAAAAGCTCTTGGTCATCTGCAGTCAAACTGACTGACTGAAACGCAGCACCTGCAGTTATGTCAACTGGAAATAATGGAATGGGAATGAACTGATCGATATTCATTCGTACTCCTAAACCCAGGGCGCTAAAAGATCCAATGTCTGCACCGTCGACCTTAAGCTCAACTTCTGGTATTCCTCTGGCAGTAACTTCAATCCCCATTGGCAAACCAATAGCAAGCTGAGGCATAATTATAGGAAACGGAATATCGCCCAGTTCTACTACCCCATCTGGTAATTTAAAATTGCTAATTTTGGTGGTGTCACCTACAAAGGCAGAAACGGTAGAGCGAATTCCCGGCACCAGCGTTGTGTCAACCCCATTCTGATGAAGGTGAGCTAATATTTCGCCAGTTACAACCGCATTATTCACCTGAAGCGTATTGCCATCTCCACCAAAAACAGTAGGTGCTTCTGTATCTTGGTCTGCATAGAGCATTGCGAATGACAGAGGCAAATCAGGTACAGATCCCAACCCCAGCTCACTAATAGGGATATTAAATTGATTTTCACTCATAACGAAATTAAAAGTAGAAGCCTCACTTGGGATAAGAGCGAACATGGATTTAAAACTCAGATCAAAACCCAACATTTTGTGAACACGTGAGCGATGATACCATCCGGAGTTCATGTTTGCTCCAAAAGCATCGGTCATGGGTTGCAAATACAATTTACCATTCGATTCCAACATGTCCTTCAATGCATCTTCCAAACCACCTTGTCCAAATGCACCTAAAGCGAGCATCATTGCAATCGTTAATACAAGTACCTTTTTAATCATAAATCCTCCTTGTTCATCCTATTCAAATATTTCTTAGCGTTTAATATATGGAACCGTTTTCTTTAATTCCAAGTTTGTTTCGTGGCCTGTGAGCCATATCAACTAATGACTGAAAGTAATTTTTTGATTAGAGTATGCTACTACAAACTATTGATAAATGTAGAGTCGTAGCATGCTACGGCTCTACTGCTTCAAATCCCATTGACGGCGCAATTCATACAACATGATCCCGAAAGCCACGGCAACATTCATTGAACTTTTCATGCCGTTTTGGGGTAATTCAACAGCAAAGTCACACTCCTGAACGATCTCATCCTGTATTCCAACTCCTTCATTTCCCACCACAAAGACCAGGGGGAAGTCGTATTCAAGCTGAGTATAGGATCGACTTTGTGTCGTATGCTCCAAAGCAATGGCCGTGTAGCCTCTTTGCTTTAAGGCTCGAAGTGCGTCAACGGCATTAGGGACAAAGCGCCACGGGACAGAATACTCTGCGCCAAGCG
>CAZOBQ010000019.1:0-25256 GCA_964578155.1 uncultured Lentisphaeria bacterium | reverse complement strand
AGACGTGTGCTCTTCCGATCTCGCAACTGGAGATCTACATTGCCCCACTGTTCAGCAGTGGTTGGCCAACGTAGATCTCCAGTTGCGATAACAGGTTCTTCAGGCATGGGTTGAGGGATAAAACTTACCACACTAATATCCTGAGTAATGAAAAACTCTGTCATTGCTGAAGAGCCAGCTTCACCAGGAGTGGTAAACTCAAATATATAGCCAGTGGCTCTAATTTTGAAACCCTCCCTTAAAGTAGGAAAGGATAGACTGTCTGGATCATAACATAGAATTGATGACCAGGGTCCACCACTCACATCCTGAAAGATGAATTTTACTCCGTTCCCGGCATATGAAAGACCGGTAGGCATGGTTACAATACCTTCAACTGTTAATATGGTAGTATCTGTCCAACCAGCAAAGTAATAGCTAGTATCCTGGAAATAGAGGCTGCTGTCAAGACCAGAGTAATGAGGCATGAGATCAGAGTATCTCACTTGTTGAATAGCCTGGATACGAGTTAATCCATCATCGGTTTGAATATCGCGGGCAAGACGAGGTTGCAGCTTATATGCTCCAAATGAATAATCCAGAACACCTACAACTAGTTTAAGAGCTTCATCTTGAATAGGGGTATAGTAGTAATCTGCAGCATCATCTACTACCAGCGTATTCGTTCCATCCGTGACACTCCATTCACCATACCCTAGATCAGGATTAGAAACACTGACGGTAGACACTTCAATCAAGCAGCCCTCATACATTTCCATGTCAGCATCAAGGGTGATCACCATCGGTTGCATAATGTTTCTGCGGCTCAAGACCTCGAATGCAGTAATATCTAACAGTTCAGTCATACCACTAAATTCAGCAACGGATCCAGTAATTCGAATTTCATCCCCTTCAACGGTTCCACGACCTGGATCATAGATTTTGATACCTGACAGTGCAGCCGGGGCATCCTGGATAAAATAATATTTCAGATCATCTGCAGGATAAAAGGCATAGGCTTCAGCAGTTACGATACCTTGGACAGTCACAATGGAATCAACAGCAGCTGTTCCATCCTGGATTGAAGCGATTTTGGTTACAACGCCATCATAAACAATGTAGGAGAATTCGCTGGATGTTCCTTCAGTGCCAAAGTTATCAGTAGCTGTAACTGTATATCTTACAAGAGCAGTCCCTGGCTGCGGTGGAATCATGCCGCTATACATATCGTTTCCTTCAGAAACCATGACTACTGTGGTATCAGCACCACCATCTACATTGTATTTAATTGCAGCTCCCACAACAGTCTCATTATCTACAATCATTGCCTCCACCAAAACACTGTCAGTTGGTGTTGGACTGGCTGGATAACGCTGAACGTTTGAGACTTGAGGTGCCGGGTCACCAATTTGTTCAAAGTCAGTGTAATAGCGAGGAAAGACCTGGTAACCGCTATCGTATGGGTCAGAACTATCATACTGACTTACCACACATGTCAGATCGAAATATCCCAGCACTGGATCGGTCCCATAAATGTCAGTATCAATATCGATACGCATGGTTAGGAGAGCTCCCGATGGGTCCGTGATAGTCATATTCACACCACTACTAGGTCCGGGATCTGGTGGCCATGTTCCATCAACAATAGTTGCACTATCTATGCGTACAAATTCTGATTCGTAATTTTCTGGATCCGCCAGGATATCAGCAATTGTTAACACCTGAATCTCAGGAAGGGCATTTCCAGTGCTTTCCACGGTGATATCAGCTTCTCCGGAAGGAATGATTTCAAATTTTCCATTATACTCATCTAGTTCACCCGTGACTGACACGGCATCACCAACATTTAATAATTTATCAAAGCTGAAGGCGAATATGTTGATCGCTCCTGTAGCATCTTGAAGTGTATGGTCTGTACGTGTTCCGTATGATGCGCTGAAGTTAGGGCTGGTTACAATCCCTTGTAGGGTGACAATAGCACCTATGGTATCCAGCTTAGCTTCAGCTATGGTAATAGGTGCCGCAGCACTTAACTCTGAGATCCAGGTTGCTATTTTTGTGATCTGGTCAACTGTCAACGGATCGCCACTTGGTGGCATTGGTCCACCATGGGTGCCATTACCCATGACTTTGTTATATAATACCGAAAGCGAAGTATCACCACTGGCTACCCTCAAAAATGGGAAATAGCCTTGTGAACTTACATTAACCAGGTTGTTGAAACTTTGACCGGTAGCTAGACTTAGACCACCATTTACACCATGGCAACCAACACAGCTTGCGTCAAAAATGGGTTGTATCTCTGTATCAAAATCTACAGTCTGTGCCATAACAGCAGACATCATCAATACAAATACGAGTAATAAACGTCTCATGGATCTCTCCTTTGTTTGTACACCATCTTATTTATCTGTATGGTGCTATACTATTATTTCAATATATCTGTCAATGACCCTTCATACCTTGTCCTTCGACGGGCTCAGGATGACGGGCTGAGGATCACGGGCTCAATGAGACAGACTTAGTTCTCTTCATTATTTTATTACCAAAAATTTTCCAACTTGAACATCACCATTGTTCTCATTCTCAACCGTAAATACATACATTCCGGTGGCAATAGGCTCATCATGTTTTGTGATCAGATCCCAGGCATGTTCGCCTCCGGCATAAACGGTATTTTCTACAGGAAGTCTTGAAATATCTCCCCCCTGATAAGAGTTACTATCATGATCGATCTCATCGATCAAATCTCCTCCCAGGGTGTAGATCCGAATCGTGGATTGCTCTGGGAGATTTCTAAACCAGATCAGACGGTTTCGCTGTCCGTTACCATCCCAGCCTGCTTTTGTTCTGTATGGATTTGGGTAGACGGAAGCAGGTTTACCAGCCATATCATCTGTAGCTATGGTTCCGGGAATAACGTTGGTACGGTTTTCGTTTCTAGAACTTTCTAAACTTGCTAATCCGGTATTCTCATCTCCACTATCATAGGCGGTAATGGCGTAGTTTGTATTATTGGGCCATCCATTTTGGACGCCTTCATTCACCCAGGCATAGTGGTAATAGTGATTATTGATCAGAACAGAATCTTGGATACCAGCTTCATTTTTTATCTGAACCAGATCAAAGCCAGTGTCGTAACCAAATTCATCACCAAGAAGGTCGAATTCAGCAAGCAGGGAATACTGTTCCTCATTGCCGCTGGTTTTAGCACTTCCGTAGATCCGATAACCGGCAAAATCATGTTTACGTGATACAGGGTCTAAAACTGATTCAGGCGCATTATCCCAATAAAGGGTCACTTTTTGATCCGCTGCAATTACAGCCAAAGAGGGAGACGGTGGTGGTTCAGGAACGATATACCGATCAAGAACTCCATTCTCATTGAGATCCTCGCCAGAGTCCAAAACGGAGTTGCCATTCACATCCTCACCATTGAATGCTTTCTGAGCCCAGTCGGCATTTTTAACCAGGTCTTCACGTCTGGCGACATCATTTGCAGAGCCCTGATGTGACCAAGGGGCGCCAAGGACTGCAAAAACGACATTAATAGATTCACCTACGGGCAAAATAAAATCACTATTATCGGGCTGAGTGCCAAAGGGTCCTGCAGAAACCAACATCATCCATGAGTTTGGTGACCTTAATGTGAGTTCTTCGTAGGTCTGAACAAAATTTTGATCATTATAAGGGGATGATGCAAGCTTCTGATATCTCTCTACGTCAGATATAGGCATATTTAGGTCTGGGAAATCCATATTCTCAGGACTGTTCCAGCGCCACTGGTTGTAGTAAATGTGCCAATTGCCTGCTGCATCAGCATGAGAGGTGGATCGGCGGTTGGGTCCGTGGAGAGCCATGATGCCGAAGTATACTTGTGACCAACCATCATCACCATCATAGTCATATTGATACCCAATATTACGAGGATAGCCATTATTGTTATAGGAACGTTCAAAACTATTTATATTGTCATACCAGCTAAACCCACTTCCAGGCTCCCAACGACTCTTGTAATTCATATTGTTAACGGAAGCATCTGCCCAGATACCTGCATAGATATTTTTAATATCCCAACCTTCACCAGTCGTATCAACCTGATTACTTTTGTTGGTGATAGTATAATCCAAGATGACAAAAGACTCCATAAAGGAATGACTCCAGGCGTAGGATTCAAGGTGGACTTCTATCCCAAGAGGTAAATGATTGGGGGCAATTTCTGCATCAAGATCGCTAAAAGTAGTAATCAGATCCTGGTGGCTAACTGCATCCAGGGAAAAGTAACTTGCCAGAGGAGAGGTGCTGGCAGATGAAATGCTGGAACGGGTATGAATCGTATCACTAGCTGCACTAGAGGTGGCGAATTCGAAGCCTTCATCTCCTGAATCAAAAGCTCCATCCACAATGGCGGTTGAAACCCTGGCAGGTTGGTCTAGTCCATTGACAACGGGTATACCACCAAGCCACAATCCCGCATAGCTCATGAGCTCTACCATCTCGCGCTCTGTCCCATATTGTTTATAGCGGGCAGAGGGTTGATCAGGATTATTCCAACCTTCTCCAAGGATACCAAAATTTGTGACTGTGAGCCCCATTTCACCCACAATGGTGTAGTTGTCAAAGTCGTCTACTGCTGTCTTATTTAGCTGGGCTTGGACCGGGTTTTGTGAGGCCGAAAGAAGGAAAATAAATGCTGCAAATACAGTTAGTCGCATTTGGCCAAGATAATACTTTGACTAGTCAATGAAAGTAGAATCAACTGCCTATTATGCATAAAAGTTCTAATTATTTACAACAGAGCAAACGAAAATTACGAACTCTTGTTAAATACAGTCTCATAAACAATTTTTGTATAATAGGTCAATCCCAAGAGGGACTTTAAAAAGACAGGAATCCATCAATTAATTTGTTATACCGTTTACATCTCAAATTACTCGGATACAAGGAGCACGAGATTGCCACGTCACTACGTTCCTCGCAAAGACTAGTCGGGGTTCAATAAGGAAAACCCTTATTCGTCTTCGCGAAGGAGGAACGACTGCGGCGATCTCAGATTCTTGGGTTGGTGAAGTCCGAGATTACTTCCCTTGACGGAGTTTATACTGAGCGCTTCGATTTTACTCAGCATAAACTCCGCCGAAGTGCTCAGGGCAGGCTATACATTCCTCGTAAAGACGAGTCTATGTGTGATATGTATGAGGCACAAAGTAGACTAGCCTTGGGAGAAGTAACTTATTTTAAGTTCAGGTCCACGAGTTTGTTCTGCTTGTTCCAGAATAGGCGGTAAGGGAGATGTGGTTTTCTCTGAACCGTCTCCGTTTCCAGCGTGGCAACGAGAGCATCGGTGGTTTCTTTTTCCAGATTAAATGCTTCAGCAGTAAGGGATGCTCGACCTGCTTTTTTTACCCGCCCGGCTTCGGCTATCCAGCGTTGCTCCAGGGGATCAAATTCTTTCCGTACGAGCTCTAGTCTATGTTGGAAATCACGTAGGATCTGACGGTGAAGTTCTTCGTGATGCCACCAAAAAATATCATCATCAAATTTACTTAGCTCCTCACCAATAAATGAGGTCGGCAGCGGTTTATCTCCGAACCAGATTGGTTTAAAAACGGATGTACATGGACTTGATGAAGCAGTCGCCCAAAAAGTATTTTGGGAGGACGTCAAATGAGCAACAAAAGATGCTGTGGTTTGAGATGCCTGTCTAGCCGGGCTAGATGATGCATGAGCACAGACATGATTCATGAGAACATGACCATCTGGATGATAGGTTTCGCTTCCATGATCCCGTAGGTGTGCGAAAGCATCGGTCAAGGAATAGGACTTTTGCCTCAACATTTCATGGGATCGCCCTTGTCTGATTTTGCATGCAGAGAAGCGAGTATAGAATTTGTCCGAATAACAGTTTGCAAAATGGAACTCAGATTTCTTTTTAATCCAACCCTTCTCAAGTGCATTATAGATCAAATCCTCATGCATTAGGTCGAAATCAGATCCAATGGTAAGGCCATTACTAATGGCGTAATAATCCTCCACCTTTTTGGCGACCCACAGGTGACCTGCAGTTTCCAAAACCCAAGCTTCGTTAGGGTCTGCGATCAGAAAACTATTATGATAATAGAATGACTTATTGTGATAAGCACCATTTCCACCCTGTCCGTATTTTTCCAGAAGTTCAGTAATGGTTTCCAATGCTCCTCGTGCAGTACTGCGACGTTCTAGTCCCAAGCGCAAAAGATCCATTCCGGTAAGACCACCTTCTTTTTGAAAAGGCATTTTAGTCCAGACAGCTTCATTTCCAATGACTACGCCTTTAGAGTTGGAGCCAATCTCAGCTCCCCACATCCAACTGGGACGGCTTATGAGTACTGCTAAAGTCTCTTCAACTTGAGGAATGCTTATATAGGTGCAATCCACCAGCTCATCGGGATCATGACGACATTCAGGATGGTGCTCAAGGAGTTGAACTTCTGCTGCCTCACGATCACTATTCTTACCAAAGATCATACTTCCATCCTCAGTTACAGAGGGAAGCGCTACAAAGGTATCACACATAAAAGTTATCTCCTGCTATAAAACGCCGCGTACTTAATCACCACTAAGGCACGAGGACACGAATCTACACGAATTAGAAATGATGTCTCTCGGTGTTTCATCTGCTTGCCCGGCGTAGCTCAAATTATCTCGGTGTAGCTGAGCGAAGACGGGTGTTAATCCGTAGCTAAAATATTTATTCAACCTTGCATCATTAGCGTTTGATCTTGCCGGGTAAAATAAAATCATATCTCTGTCGCATGAGTTTTGTCTTGAAAAATCGATCTATTCGCCTGAGGAATAGAAACAATCTCCAGATCAATTTATCTTCTTTATAATACGATTGAATCTGTTTCTTTTTCAAGGGTTTCATCAATTCACTAGTCTCAGAGTTGATTAGTGCAATCCATAGCTCCACAAGATCTGCTCTTTGTTCTTTGAAAAGATTGGCAATAAGATCTGTATACACCAATCGTCTATCATAGTAACGGGTCATAACATCATCCAAAAACTGCCAGCGTATAAGCCATTTGAGGAGCGATGGAGCAGATTGGATCAATAATTCAGGATTAAGGGTTTCCAATGCGAGCTCGTGCATAAGAGGCGTGCTGGTATCTACAAAGAAAAGTTCACCGGATTCAAGCAGCACCCAATTAGATAATTGACCATCAATCGCTAACTTCGTTTCTGGTTTGTACGCCTCATTAAAAGCCCAGACCTTTTCGATATCAGCAATGATGGCTTTTCCCATCTCCTCAATAAAAGCTGGAGATTCTGTGTGGATCAGCTTATGACAAAATCTTTCAGGAGGGAGGTGCTTTTGGAGAATGTAAAGCACAATGAGATTCCCGCGACCATTCACAATGGCAGTATCATCCATAGGAACATTTAAGCCAGCCTTCCGAAGTCGACGACAATAGTTGTGATGATTATGGGCATAGATTTCAGCGGCTTTTTCATAGGTAAACAGAGGCATGCGTTTGGCCACAACATCTTTTTCACTCTCAAGTTGAAGTACAGCGGAAATTTCACCATATCCAATGATTTTTACGGGTATTGATGAAGCTAGTGGAGCTGCTGGGTTCAGTCCATTTTCAAATATCTGAAACTTGGTTTTAAAACTCATTCTAATGGTTTCCTCGGAGTTTATTAACGATTTTTCCAGCTGATCTTTTAGCAATCAGAGCAGTTCTCAGTTTCCTGGCAGAATTAAGTGCTTTATCCAGTTGAGATAACACCCAATTGATATCTTCATCTGAAATTGTGAGCGGAGGTAGAAACTGGCAAATAGACGTATTATTATTGGCATAGATCATGAGGAGATCATGATCATAAGCCGCTTTTGTTAAAGCGGGACCTGCATACTCATCACGAAGTTCCAGACCTATCATTAAACCACTTTGACGAATTCCGGTAAAGAATTTTGAATACCTCTCCTGCAACTGGTCCAAACCAATTCTAATTTTTGTGCCAGCATCTTGAACCCCTTTAAGAAAGTTTTCGTCAGAAGAAAGCCCAACTACCTTTTGCCCCACACGGCAGCCCAATTCTGATCCACCAAAAGTGGATATGTGAATAAAGGGCTCTTTTTTGAAAATCGCATCCAGAGGTTCACGAATAATTGTGGCCGAGATGGGATAAATGCCACCGGAAAGCCCTTTCCCAATAATCACCATATCCGGAATAATATCTGCATGTTCAAATGCCCAGAGTTTTCCTGTCCGAGCCAATCCTGATTGAACTTCATCCATGATGAGAAGCGTATTGTTTCGATCACACAAGGTGCGTACCTGCTTGAGGTAATCAGGTTCCGGCATGAGCATCCCTAAGGTAGCTGGAATAGTCTCAAGTATAACTGCCGCAACATCCTCGTTTAGCTCAGCCTCCAGAGCTGGGATATCATTAAAAGGGATTTGGACCATATCGCCTGATCCCACACCAAAAGGTTGTCTGTATTGGGCATCACCAACTGCCAGCGCCAGACCCGTGTGACCGTGATAGCCTCCGTTGGCTGAGATAATCTTTGTACGGCCAGTATGACCCAGAGATAGTTTTAAAGCCAGGTCTACAGCTTCACCACCACCAACCCCAAAGATGCAAACATTCAAATCACCAGGCATGCTGTCAGTCAATTGTTTTGCCAGAGCTGCACGTTCCTTGCTCATGAGATGATGATTACCAATGTCCAATTCATCCAGGGCTTCTTTTAAGGTATCAACTATTTCGCTATGGCGATGACCCAAGTTGAAAACACCACCATTGGAATGACAATTAAAAAGTCTTTTTTGGCCATCAATATCGTACAGCCAGGGTCCTTCACGACGACCCATGACGAAATCCATTCCATACTTCTTGTAGAAATCTGTTTTCCCTTGAGAAACATGCTTAGAATAATCATTAATGATGGATTGTTTGGTCATGATTGTTGGCTCAGTAGTTCCAGTAAAGTGTAATGAAATGTCGAGGTCCTAGATTGTGGTCTATTTGATAAATTGAATATCCCAGAGTAAAACTGGACCAATCAGCAGTGAATCCGGCAGAGGGATGAACTATTGTTGATGGTTCTGAAAAAGCCTCAACTTGAAGTCCGGCCATGATCTCAAACCCATCTAGAATGGGGTAAATCATGCCAATGGCAAGCGGGAATGATCCAGTATTGACCTCCAACATCGTGGAGGCTTTACTACTTATATCCATGTCAAGCGATAGCCAGGCCTCAGAAGGGAGGGTTGTGTTTTCAGTGTCCAGTTTTCCAGTTACACCCCAATGACGCAATCCACCGCCCAAGAGTAAGTTATTACTCAAAGCGTAGGAACTGGCAAGGTTCAAGGACAGACCGGTGGCAGATGAATTGAGAGTTCTCTCGTAAATAATCTCGGCTCCGAGTCCCAATGACACTTTATCCCACTGGTGGGCATGAGCGGCGCCTAGATTAAATAAGGTATATTCGAAGGTGCTGATCGGCTCTTCGGAGGGTAGCTCGTTTCGATATTCAAGTTCTCCACTGTGTAGCGCTTGAACACTAAAGTGGTTGTTTTCCCGACTAATGCCAATGTAGGCTCCCTGAATATCAGCCACCCAATTCCAGACACTCAAAGTTACACTCTTTTCAGGATTACTTATTAAACGAGCAGGCTTTACTGTTGGATTTAAACTGATACCAAGAGCAGCATCGCGAGCATCAGTAGGTGCGTTTAAAATGTCAAAACTACTTTGCCCAAGACTTAAACCCACCAGGGTTAGAAGAATGATTAGTCTGTTGATCATCAGAAGTTTACTCCCCATCCCAAATAATTCCGGAGACCTTCACCCGTCACTCCAGATTGAAACCCTAGATCTATGTGCATCATGGGTCCCTTTTTCAAGCTCAACTTATAGCGAGCACTCATTCCAGGTATTATAATATTATCTTCATAACTCATACCAGCATTAAGCTGAAGGCTTCTAATTCCATTCCACATCAATGCAGCCCTGAAAATATCTTCTCCAACAAAATAATGATCATGTTCTAGTGCTAAACTGATTGCTTGAAATTCCTGCAGCCATCCCCAGGCTAGACTCATTGGGAATTCGTCCAAATAGCTACTTCCTTGGTCGAATATATCCTGAGTTTTCCATTTATAGCTACTATTCCAGTCTTTTATTGCCAGACCCAAAGTGCTCCCATCCAATGGTTTGAATAGAATACCCAGTCCGGCTCCAAAGCCACTTCCCTTGAGTTCAAACCATTCTTCCTCTGAAGCGAGCTTTTTTGACAGCAGCTTTAGGGTAAGCCCAATCGCCAGCTTGTCTGAGAAACGATTTGAGAACGATACCAGGTAGGTCATCTCCGTGTCGCTTAAATCTCCAGCATAATAACCGCGCGAATCTCTGCCCTCAATCTTTCGGGTTCCTGCTGCGATTACGCCTACCCCAAGGTGAGCCGTGGGAGGCATGGGAACACTTCCATTGACCGTATAAATGAATCGATCCAGAGATAGCTGCACCAAGCCGGCATCAAATCGACGTTGCTCTAAGAATCCAAGTGAGGCTGGGTTCTGTGAATAACTATTGGTACTACTATTATGAAAGAGAGTAATGCCACCTGTACCAGCAGCCAGCGGGTCTGAAGTGAAACGAGTAGATGTGCCACTGAAGCCAGCGATGTTTGATGCCAGCACATTTTGACTAAAGAGAAGAAGTAATAAAATTATTATCTGACCACTATTAATCCTGCTTCTTAATCCTCTGTCCTGCTTGTCTTCGCGAGCAATTGGAAAGAAGCGCGGCGATCTCAAGTCCGAGATTGCTTCAGTCACCGGTTCCTGAGCCTGTCGAAGGGTTCCTTCGCAAAGACGAATCATTTTAAGTGCTACGGGTAGAATTATAGACCTCAATTTATCACCATCACTTTCGTCCATGAGATTTCTGAGCCATTCTCCATTCGAATAAAATACGTTCCATTGGAAACGAGATAGCCCAATTCGTTGCGACCATTCCAGGTCAGCTCCTGTGGACCGCTAAAAGGTGCTGCATAGTCCTCTCTCACCTGTTTCACTCGGTGCATGGCAAAATCGAAAACAGAAATAGATAACTCGTCACCTGCTTCAGCTAAAAATCGGATAATCAGGTTTCCCTGGCCATTGAGGACTTTATCATAACGAGGTGTAAATGGATTGGGATAGGCATAGAACTCATCACCGTCAGCTGTGCTTCGCGCTTTATGGATATTCCAGGTGAGACCGTCGTTATAACTAACAGCTAAGCCATCCCCAGTTCCTACCCATACAGCACCATCATTATTGATTAAGACAGCATAGACCTCTTCGGAATACACAGTTTCTGAACGGTCTGAGTTCTGGAAGTTTGGTAATAAAATAAAATGGAGTCCGTCTTTGGATTTCCATAAGCCATCATCAGTGGCGGCGTAGATTGTATTTTTATCTGAATCAAAGTTCCATGATTTCTGACCCCTCAACGGTACACGCCAATAATTCAGATCACTTTCAAAAAAACTGATACCGGTAACATCGCCGTCACCCGTGGTGATGGAAGATGCCCAAATTCGTTCAGATCCATCCTCCAGAACTTGCCGATTCAGGGCAATCACCCAGTTACCGGAAAGATTGGAGTTTTGAAACGAATAGTGTGTCCAACTTTTTCCGCCATCAACAGAACGGTTAGCACCTGCTGCCGTACCTACCCAGACTGTGTCACCCCAAGCTTTCACAGAGAATGCCACATGATTGAGATGTTGGACTCCATCCTGAGCATAGTACTCAGGATTGTCAATAATGTCTGATTCAATATTTTTGAGAGCTGTGGAGTCCAAAATATTTAGTTCATCCCAGGGCAACATAACTCTTTCCCAGGTATCTCCGTAATCATGAGACACTCTTACGCCTCCTCCAAACGAAGTAGCCCAAAGTCGTTTCCCATCAAATGCAAGATCGTAAGTGATGTTTTGAATGGGTGTAACAACATCCACGGCCAAGATTGAGACTCCCCAGAGATCAATCTCTGAATAGGTAGCTGCAAGGCCTGATGAATCTCGCCTTAAGCTGTCCATTGGTTGACCCAGGAGGGTCCATGAGTTTCCACCATCAAGAGAGCGGCTGATTCCCCCTCCAACTTTTAAGTTTTCTCCGGCTATTGTTGTATCATATCCAGTAGCAATCCAGATCGTATCACCACGGACCGTGAGAGCAGAAACCCCACCTTGCCCCAGATCCGAAAAGCGACGACTATAGCCAACATATGAATCACCATTATCAAAACTGGCGCTCAGTCCATGCCCTGATCCCAACCAGATTGTGTCCCCAACACCGGCGAGATCTGAGATACTGCTACCAATCAGGCCACTATAGACACTATCTGTTGCTGCTAGTGTAAATTGGCTTGGTCTCATCAGTTGAGCCTGGAGTGTGAAAGTCATCAGAAATGCAAAAAGGATGGTGATCTTTTTCATTGAAAGACCCCCTTTAAAAATGCATTGCCCAGCCTGGCTTTCGGAAGACTGGATGGTGGAAGTACAACTAGGGAGTCTAAAACAGGTTCAGCTTCAAGCCCTAGCCATGTGCGTGCGTTGAAGGTCCAATGATATTTACCAATCATATCATCTGAATTAAAGGCAAAAACTAAGGTGTAAATCCCATCACCAGCTACTTGGTCTCCACTGGTAAACTCAATTCCATCATAAATGAAAAATACAACACGACTACCATCATCATAGAGTTGGATAGGCTGACCACCATTTGAATAACTGCTATCCGGCTTAAGTGACATTATGCTAACATCACGCATAGTATCCCGACCCTTAGGGTGGTTGATCGTAACCGTCAGAGTATCCAAGATTAAATTATCCGGAAGTAAAGTGAGAGTATCTTGATGGTTAATTGATTCGATAATTGGAGCAATTGGTCGCTCAGGTTGTAAAGCTGCGATATCCTCTTTGACTTCACCTCTAGAAATTGCCTGAACCGATAATGTCCATAAACTATCAATGTAGGCAGACATAGAATCAGGGAGGGTCCAGTTTTGGTCGTAAGAGCCATCGTTGATCTGGATATCACTTATCATTCCAGAATCATTTAGAGAAAAGGTTGCGATAGTATCTCCTGAGACCAGAAGTTCAGCATTCACATTCAGACTATCATAGGGGGTAGTAGCATTCACAGAAAAAAAGAATTCCCATGAAAGTATATCAAATTCAAAGCTAGCGATTTTGGCTGAGAAGGACGTAATCTCTGACTCTTCAATGAAAGGTTCTTCATCCAGTGTTGTAGGTGTTTGCTCACAGGACATGAGGAATAGGAGCCCTATGATTAATATTATTTTACTTCGCATAGATAGGCGATCCATTCATTTTTCGTGAAAGTTTTTTTGATTGTCCAGGGAGAGTTTGCCAACAATGCTCTCGTATCAGAGTCTTCTTCCACCAACAAACCGGAAACGATGGCTTTTCCACCGGAGATGACGGAATCAAAATAGTTTGGCAGTATGGGAAAGAGTCGCGCCCGGATAATGTTTATCACCATGAGGTCATAGGGATTATTTAAAATAGGACTCTCGGTGATCTGCAGATCAAACCCATTACTGATCTCATTTAAGAGAAGATTGTCGCTAATATTCTCTTCAGTCAGAGAGTCATTTTCAATAGCATCAACTTGTGAAGCACCCAGATGTAAAGCTGTGATACCCAGGATACCGCTCCCTGTTCCTACATCCAAAACTTTCTCATTCCCCTGAATGTACTCCTCAAGTATTTGAAGACAGAGTTGTGTGGTTTCGTGCGTCCCAGTGCCAAAGGCCATGGCCGGTTTGATTCGTGTTTTGATCTTATGGGAAAAGTCATTAGGGTTCTCCCATTCAGGAAGAACAACTAGATCAGGACTTATTTCTGTGGGTTTAAAATAGTTTTGCCATTCTTTATTCCAGTTTTCCCGGAAGACAGATTTTTCCTTGACTGAAACAGAAGGATCTAAGTCCATGAGAAATGTTTTTAATTCCTTCAGGGAGGTCTGAATTTCATCATCAAAAGGATAACTGACCTGAAAATGATCATCATTTTCAACAATGGCGAGTCCACCATTAGCCATAGCAAAATCCATGGCGATCTCTTTATACTTGTCTGCAATCATGATGTCAACAGAGACCCACTCTGAGATTTCCTGTTTCAAGAGATTCCATTCCTGCGCTGTATCCAATGCAGAAATAGTGGATCATAAATGAAATAGCCATCATCGTTGCTGATGAGCCATCCATCACGGAGCAGTTTTAAGACTGTGTTGTGTACCGTGCTGGTGGCTGATAGACCAAACCTACTGATAAATCCCAACTCCGTGGGACGGGAATATCCATGAGCCAAACCCAAGATTAGTTTCTTCTCGTTTAAGCCAAAACTATCCCACTGAGAGGTAAAGAGACTATCGTGTTCCTGTAGCATTTTACTCAAGGAACGAGCGAATAGGCGAGTACTTGTACCCTCGATCCACAATTGCGCCACTGAGTGTGCGAATATTTGACTTAGTTGAGCATTACATTGGGTAAAATTCAAAATGGTGTCTGCCAGATCGAAGTCATTTAAACCCATCCGGCGAAACCGCTTGGTCAAATAGAGATTGAATGACTTTTCCTCCAGAGCCCCAACATCTATGTGGGCTATTTTCTTAAATAGCTGGTTTTTTGCACCCATAAGTACAGCACGAAGTACATCCTCTCTAGGGCTGATGAATACATGCTTCAATCCACTTTTAGTGCTTAGACTATTTTTTAACTCGCTGATACTGTCACTTTTAAGCTTGGCAATTGCCTGGAATTCATCCCAGACGATAATGATGGTTTGGTCTTTTTGTCTGGCAAGATCATCCACAAAGTGAAGAACTGACTCCAGCGTGCTATCCTCCTGGAGCGATAGCAAAGTCTCTGATTGTTTCAATTTAGGAAAAGCGTTCATGACTGAGCTTATGATCAATCCATTTAGGTCTGAAAGGGTAACTACAAAACTGAGATCCAGGAGAATAAAGTTCGATCCATGTCGATCAAGGACTTGTTTTATCATGCTGGATTTGCCGGCACCTCTTTTCCCTGTGATGATGAGGGAGTCCTGGTCTTCAATCGCTGAGATTACTTGGCTCTGTAACGCTGAGCGAGAGACATAGTGCTGACCGCTTACCGGTTTACCCCAAGAGAAGGGGTTGGCATAAATTTTACTCATTTAGTGAATCCTTCAATAGGTTTTCCACTCATTTTTGATAGAGCCAGGTTAGTACCGTATTCCCCACAGCTTCCAGGCTTTCAGGGCTGCATTTGTCCGCAGTGTCATCATGGGTATGCCAGTATTGGTGGTCCGGTCCGGGATATTCAAAGTCGATTATATCAATAGCGGGTATCCCTTTTTCAATAAAGGGAACATGGTCATCATACATAGATGCTCCCATTTCCATTTTGAACTGATCATAGCCGATTTCTTTTGCCAATGACCAGATCTCCTCGATAACCCGAGGTGAAGAGCGGTATGAAACAGGGTCGATCTTAATGGATAAATCTGCATCACCCACCATGTCCAGTAGGATTACCTGTTGCGCCTCTGGAGTATAGGGATGTTCCACATAATATCGACTACCCAGGAGGTAATGCTGTAGATCTCCCGGCTTGCCATAATCTTCACCATCGAATAGAATAATATCGATCCCTGGATTGGTAGGGTTTTGGTTGAGGTTTCGGGCGATTTCCAGTAAAATAGCTACACCGCTAGCTCCATCATTTGCCCCAATAATAGCTCTTTCAGGGAAATATTGATCGTACTCTGCTCTGGGTCTGGTATCCCAATGGGCACAAAGAATGATGCGTTCGGTTTTTTGCGGTTGAAAACGGGCAATGATATTGGTCATTTTCAGTTGTCTATCGGCATAAGGGTCATCCATCTCAAAAGGCTGTAGATAGAATTCGTCAGCCAGAGGCTCTAAGATTTCCTGATAAAAGAGAATGGCTTTTTGTGCTCCGGGTGAATTCGGTTCTCGAGTGCCCAAATCACATTGTGCCATGAGATCATCATAGGCACGGTCAGCATCAAATCCAGATTGAGCCCAAAGAGGGTTGAAAGTCCCCACAACAAAGAGGATCGAAATCATGAAATAATTAAATCGGTGTCTCATGAACCCTCGCTATCCCTTGATCTGAATGTTGACGCCAAACTGAAAATCACTTACAGCTTGTTTGCCTGTTAGACGAGTATCGCTTACACGATACTCGTAAGTGACATTACCAGAGACCTTATCCGTAAAACTATACTGAATACTGGGACGAGCCGAGAGGGACTTGTTGAACTTGCCTTCTCCGAATTCAATAGAGTTAACACCCTCAGTACCAATGTAGTCTTTTTCATGGGTGTAGGAGACTTCCAATCGAAAATCGATATTATTCTCCATGTATTTATCTTCCATCATGGGGAGAGGAATGTTTAAGCCACCCTTGTGGGCATAGGAAAGGCTGGCATTCACAGATTGACTAAAATTTTGAGTGGAGGTTGTGAGATCTGCCACACTGATAGAGTTGCTAATATTTTTTGTCAGGCGATAATTTAGGGATCCATTAATATTTTTCTTTCCCTGAATGGATAAGCCAATCAGGGGAGAAAATGCTATGGAGTAAGTTTCCCGTGTAATGATTCCCTTTTCTTGAGTCGTATTCCGCTTACCGGCATAGTTCATGTCCAGACTGGCCCCGTTAATATACTTCTTGATCCACTTGATATCTTTAAGCCCAGAATACCGCAAGTTGAAAGAAGGAAAGGGGATACCCAGTGTACCAAAAGAGGATTCTTCATCCGCAGGTACACCAAATAATGTTCCACTGGGAAGGAAGTCCAGATTGGTGGTAACAATTTCACCTTGGCTCAAATTTGCGAGAGAATTTTTCCGCCCGAATGAAAAGTTCATCTTTGACGAAATAGCTTTACTCAGTTTAAGTCCTGAACGAAAATCCATCTTGAAGTTTTCCGAATTTGCAATGGGGTTGGTGGCATCCGGATGATTCAGGACGTCATCACCCAAACGCAGACCCATTCGATAGTCATATCCAATATCACGAATATTTAACTCTCGGGCAATAGTGGTGTCACCTACAGTTTCAAGAGCTGCAATTTGGCGAGCACTGGAGGTTTGCCTGCCCTGAGAAATACTCATAGAGATAGGATCCACCCGGTCTAAAGTTTTATGGGTAAAATCTAGGATCTTTGTCAGGTTGAGTGGCTCTGATACAGTCTCTTCCTTTTCTTCTGCCTCTTCCTCCCCTGGATCCGGTTTGGCTCTACCGCGACCACGTCCCCGTTGAACTTGGGTGTTTGATTTTGAGGAAGATTTCTTTTTACCATCAGGTTTGTGGAGTAAGCCAAATACTTCTGATAGCTTCAGAGACATATTTGCTGAAGTATTTGCGCTGACATTGAGATTTAAACCTGGTTGGGAGGCGGTGATCTTATCAATAGCAGAAAAATTTGACGAATAGGAAAAGGTTGGTGAGAACAGTTTGATCCCCTTGGGATTCCAATTAAACCCGTAGGTTTCGCTAAAATTCCCTAGATGGCCTAAGTCTAGTTGGGTGACAATATCTTCTTTACGATCCTTTAGGCTGTCTAAATTATTAGCCATGTTTGCAGAGTATCTTGCGCTAAGGGTACTCAACAAACTCCAATCTATATTATAAGATCGATTCATTGAAAGTGTATGAACCGGTTTCTTAGGTGTAGAGTTAAGATTCCGGTAAACGCTTGAAGAGCGATTTTCAATCATGGAACTGTTGAAACCCACATTGTTTGGGAGATAGCCTATCTGGGTCGTAGACATGGTCTCACCAACCCAAGGAATCGATTCTAAAAAGCCAAGTGGTTCCACCGTAAAGTCTTTACCCAGATTAAGTTTATAGGAAAATTTCCCATCTATTTTTTCACTTTTCTCTTCACTTTTTGTAGCATTAGAACTGGTGCTCTTGGCACGCCCGAGACTAAAATTCATTGCATCGATAGTATATTTAGGAAGCCAATGCTCAGATTTTTCCTTTCTAGACAGGGACATATTCCAGTTATAGGACTCATTTCTTACAGTCATGGTTTCCAGGGTGTCTTGCAGGGCAGGATCCAGATCCGCGATTCGGATATCACTACCGGTAATATACTTGGGTTCTCGTTTGTTATTCCGATAGGATGCAGATACAGGTAAGGATATACCCCAGGAATCTGGCAAGAGCTTATGAGCCGAGAGACTTCCACTAATATTTAGGGCAATGGAATTGTCCCCAGACCCAAACTGGCTCTGGACATTATGAAAATCGGCATCGTCTTTCTGGATATCCATGTTGAGCTTGGCAATATCGGCAAATTGCATGCTGAGGTTTGCACGATATGCTGTTGCCGTATTTTTTTCCACATCACTGAGCCGTAATTCATCCAGCCATATCTCTCCAGTCATACTTCCATCTGAAAGATTCTTGAAGCCTGTCTTTAGCAGCCTCACACGAGAGAGAGAAGGCCTTCCACTGACGGCAATAGTACTACCATCAGCTAGCTTTTTTGTTGCATATTTATAATCAGCAGGCAGATCTATCCAATACAGAGAGGTATCATATACGACGCTATCCATACCCATTACCGGGATTGAAGCAAAGATAGAATCTTCCAGAGCCAATTTAAAGTTGGCCAGATCTGACATGTTAACTTCCAGGTGATTACGCTCATCCCACCCCGGATAAATGGGTCGTCTGAGCTCATAATAATCATCATCCGTCTCGCCAAAACGGAAAAAGAATTCTAACTGGGATTCTTCCTGTATGACGTAATCTGAGAAGGTGGCCTCATAGCTGCCTCCACGAGATTTATCCCAACCATGGAGAAACAACTTAAGCGTTTTATAGTGGATAAAATCTTTGGCTTTTGCCCCATGAAATTGTTTGTCGGCAACAACTGAGTAACCTGGTGCCAGATCGTCAGCACGGATCACCAGTGATTGCTCCTTGGAACGGAGTTGTGTCAGTGGATCCAGAATTCCTTCTACACCTGCTGGCGGTGCAGAATATGATCCCTCAGTGGCATCAGCATTATAGCGACTTGGATTATCCTCAGTGTTGATCACCATAACATTTAGGGTTCCATTCAGGGAATCAGTGACATTGGTTTCAAATCCATCGTATCTGGAGAAGACACCACGTTCCTGCCAGTCATTTCCCACAATGTCAATAGCAGCAATTTGCAGAGCAGACCCTTGTGCAGGAATCTCATCCATCCACAAACGGGCAAACTTGATCTGGGTCCACTTTGGAGTTCCACCATCGCCAGCTTCGACAAAATCAGCCAGGGGTATACTAATCAGTTTCCAGCCGGTTTCAGATCCATCGCTAAATTTGGTACGCCCCGCGATGTATTCATCGGTGGTTAAATCTATATTCATGGTGAAGTAAGCATTGCGACTATCCAGTGCCCCATCATTGTTTAGATCTTCCGTATTGGGGTAGGTACCTCCTTCAATCTGTAGGTTCCCCTCTGAACCATTGATATGCCGATAATCAATTGGGCTGGCGTTTGGATCGAATGCATAGCGATCCCAGGCAGGGTGATGCCATCCATAGAGATTCGTATTTACTGGGGTTGTATAGGGAAGACCATCCAGACCTAAATCTTCTTCTTCAACGATAAATCCATCTCCCGTTGGAAATACCAGTGAGGGAACATCTTCTGTGTCAGGTGTATTTCCATACCCCTTGGTAATAGAAATTGAGTCACCGGGTGAATTTTCATCAGGGAGTGTTGTTGTCCATGTTACACCTTCTTCCTGCAGATCCTCACTAATATAACCCAGGTCTACATGTAGCCGACCTCGATCACCCTTCACCCAAAGCTCCAAAAATTTTGATTCACTTTGATCATAATAGCCTGAAGATAAAGAACGCATGATTCCGCCCCAGGCATCACCGGCGGCTTCTCCAGCCTGGACTGAAAATGATGAATCAGGAATCGTATTAAGGACTAGAATGTCAGTTACGTCATTCTGCGCTTGAGCACTGGTTTCCTTATTGGGCCATATCTGTTTGGTTAAAATGCGATTATATGGATTGTACCAATAGGTAAAGGCTCGTTCTCGGTTCCCGCGAAGTGTTCCGTCAAGGGGGATTGAGGCTAAACCCCAGGAGCCTCGAATAATACTAATCTGGGCTTCACGGCGACTGCCCTCAAAATCATCAATATAGGCAACTCCTATGTCGCCCAGCTTTTCGTTGACTGAGGTATTGGGGTTGGGAATAACTTGTGCAATTTCCCCACTCAGAGTGACATGGGAGTTTGCATCTGTTTTGATGAGAGGCATCCAATCCAATCCGCGGGTCAACCAGGGCAGATCCTGAGTGATCCTGGCGTTAAGATCCCAGATAAAATTCTCCATAGGCTCTTTGCCTACCCGAACTTTTTCATCGATACTGCTCTTGGAAAAGTAGATGGCACTTAAGCCGATAAATGAATTTTTCTTTTCACCGAATTTGATCTCGGCGCGGGTACCCATAATCACTTTTTTATCTAACTGGAAGAACTCATTTAACTCATACTTAATATCAAGATTGGCCCCAGGAGCCAGGGCTGCCTCATTTAGGATCAACAGCTGACCACTAAAGTAATCAATGGTATAATCCTTGGAGGCTCCTCTCTGCAGGAGGACCCCATTCAGGGTGACTTCTTCAGAGCCTTCAATGACATTAAATCCCAGGTTAAAGGTGGAGCTTTGATTGGCATAGCTCACATCCATCCGAAATTTACTGTCTTTTCGATAATCAGCGACACCAATATCGTAGGTGTAAAAAGATGAACTCTGGTATTCCGGATAGGGTATTAAATTTGGATTTCCTCCATTACCAAGAGCCTGGCCCATTGAATTCACCATCCAATCGGGTTGGCTGGTAACAACAGAATCTGCCATAAAGGGATTCAAATACGGAAAGATGAGCTCACCACGATTGAGATTAAGGATATTGCCATAATCAAGATCGATAGTGCCATCAGGTTCTTCTTCAACACCCACACCTTTACGGTCCAGGCCAAAAAGTTCAAGGAAAGGAGTTCCGTCATCCGCTATCTCAGACTCGTCTCCTCCCAGACTCCGTCGCATCTTCAGCTCAAATCCATCGCTATTGATCCCAGTCGATTTTAAATAGAAGACATTCTTCCACTCCAAATCCCAGGTTGGATGATCTGGAAGGGCGTCATCCGGTTTGATCATTTTTAACTCCAGAGTATCAGCGATTCCAGGAGTTCCCAGAGCAATATCACTTCCTTCTTGATATCGAAATACAGGATTGAAGAGTGAATCATATTCAGGAACAGCTAGGTTATCTCCCTGGTCAAAGGTATCAACATAAGCGATGGCGAGAATCTCGTTGGTTTGGACCGGAGTATGCATGCGAATGAATCCCAGATTCTCATTTAGGGTAAAATCTTCTTCCTGGACCAATTGAACCACTCGACGACTCTCCTGGAAATCTGAATTTGAGTCGGGATTGTTAGGGTCGATATGAATTTTTGCAAAATAAAAGATATCGTCGCTCTGGGCAAAATCAGTGTATTTATAGACACGGATGTTTTTGATCCTTCGTCCACTAAGGAGGTACTCCCCATTATCAGTCAGGGGGTAAGATTTCCGTCGATAAAAATCGTTTACATAAAAGTAGGTATTACGTCGTCGTCCATAGTCCTCTATACTTACTACAGATGCTTCAGAATCTCCACTTAGGGAGAGTTTCTCTTTTCGACCCCGTTCCAGGGATGCAATGGCTGTAATATCTACAGGGCCGACTTTGGCAAGTGCTTTGAGACCAAAGAGACCATTATTCTGCCCGGAAAACATAGCTAGCTTGGTTCCTGGTAGATTGAGAGAAATATTTCCGGCTTCTACCCGCTGGATGATCTCATCTTCAGTTCCGTTGTAGTAAATCTCCATGTTATTTTCAAAATCAAAATCACGTTCACTATCCTGATCCACTTGAATGCTGATTCGATCCCCAATTTTCCCTTCGATCTTAAACGCCTGCTTCTGTTCGATCTGGAAGGTGTTGGATTGAGTCTGAGTATTGACGTTAGTAGTCTGGGTTCGATCCTCGTTTCTCAATTTACCCGTGATATTGACATTACCGCGGACACGCAATGAAACCCGTTGACCGGCAATGTCTGCTCCGATGAGCTCGATAGATTGAGAGGTTTCTTTATCCTCAGATTGTAAATGAGCAGAGACCACCTTTTTAAACTGAGCCTTGGTATGATTGGCCTGGCTTAACTTGACATACTCATCGATAGAAACCACGGTGGGGATGCCAATGATATTGCCATCTATTGTTTGAGTTATGGTGAAATAGCTAGCTGTACTATCCATTTCGATAGAGGATCTTCTGGCGCTGGGAATAAATGCACCTGGAGTAGCCAGCACAAGGGAACTATCCCTAAAGAATAAACCCTGGTCGGATTGGCCGAATAGCGGGGAAGTCGCAGGTTGATGAAAACGAGCATTTATTGAAAATGACTCACTTGCTAAATATACGGGTTCCTCCTGGCCATATGAGGGTGCCCAGAGCATTATTAAGGATAATATGATTGCTGCAATCGTCTTCACGTTGGTTATTTCAAGTCCCGATTTGTATCCATTTAGGATGAGAGGAAAGATTAGCCTAGATTCTTATCGCAACCCCGCTCTAAAAGCTTGGTGTGTTTGATTTAATTTATTGAAAAGATTCTCAAAAGCTCGTTTACGATGACTCAATTTATTTTTCTCTGATAAGCCCATCTGAGCGTAGGTTTTTTTCATATGGGGTACGTAAAAGATAGGGTCATATCCAAATCCTGAATCACCCTGTCTTTCACTGGTAATTAAACCTTCAACTTCACCGAGAGCGGAAACCACATTTTCGCCATCATAGAAAACAGCAACAGTCTGAAATTGTGCCTGGCGTTTGTCAGTGGGAATGCTTTGCATTTCATCAAGCATTTTTTGAACATTTTGATCATAAGTGACATGCTCACCAGCGTACCGAGCAGCATAGACCCCAGGGGCGCCATTGAGAGCATCTACGGCCAGGCCTGTGTCATCGGCTATAGTGGGTAAGCCACAGTGTTGATAACCAGCCTTGGCCTTGATCAAGGCATTTGCGTCTAAGGTGTCTCCATCTTCAATAATTTCACCAATCTCAGGAAAATCAAGCAGGGACACAATTTCTAGCTCATAGCTATGGAGTAGACGAGTAATCTCATCAACTTTATGTTCGTTCTGTGTGGCCAATAGCAATTTCATGTTTTTAACCTACCACTTTACCCTAGAATTGTTCCTTATCTCGTACGCTATTTTCAGAGAAATGATTCCCATGATTTCGGGAATCATTTTAAGAGCGGCCAAAAATATACTTTGGGTCTTTCGCAGTCAATGATTAAGAGTAGTAGAGATGCAAGATCTTGCATCTCTACTACTCTCTCCAATAGCCTAAAAAAAAGGAAGGCAAAGAACCAAGTCTTTGCCTTCCTTTTTAACACTACTGTAAGAACGGTATCTTACATATCACACGGTGTTATTTCATCAACACCATCTTCTTTGTAACAGTGATATCAGCAGACTTCAGGCGATAGATATAGGTACCACTACCGAGAAGTGTGCCATTTTGGTCTAAACCATCCCAAGTAACACTGAGATAACCAGCAGATGTATAACCGTTTACCAGCGTCCGTACCTTCTGACCACGAATATTGAAAACTTCCAATGAAATATCTGAAGCTGCGGGAAGCGCAAATTCAATGGTAGTCGTTGGGTTGAACGGATTAGGATAGTTCTGGGCTAAGCTGTATTGAGATGGCAATTGATCGCCACCATCAACTGAAACAACTGCCACGAGAACCGTGGACCCTTCACTCACATTACCATTTGCATCAACTGACTTAAGCATATAGAAATATTCCTGACCGGTAACAACGCCATCATCTCTATAGCCCAACTCAGCTATCTGAGCGACAGGGGCGAGTCCAGAGAAGTCACTGGTTTCTGAACGGTAGAGCTCGAAGTACTGGAAGTCATCATCAGCACTTGCTTGCCATTGAAGTTCATTAAAGTTGTCACCAGTTCCTGCAAGGGTTAGACCTCCAGGTACGCCGGGATGAATATTATCGATAGACCAGCCCCACATAGGACCACCATCAACAAAATTCCAGTTATCATAATGTCCGGTAACTACAAACATGGTTTCATATTTCCAAGGCTCGTTTGTATTGAAAGCATTGGAATCAATGAGCGTTGGAGCTACCAGATTATAAAATGGCTCAAATCTGTTGGGAACGTAGGCGATAAAGTCATACATAGGGCCCATGGGTGTTTCGCTCAATCGCCAAACACTATAAGCCATATACTCGCCGAAGTCATCATCAGGTCCAAACTCCATGCGAACCCAGCGTCCCTGATCATTGGGTTGATCCATGATATGATGGATCTGTGGTCCCATATATTGTCTCTTCATCAATGGGAAATCAAGGGTAACAACGCCGCCATTAACCTCCACGCCAGACTGGAATCCATGTTCATAACCCATGGCATCAACATGTACTTCATAGGTACCATTGCTCAGAGGAATATAAAAATAACCATATTCATCAACATTTGACCAGAATCCAATAGAATCCATGCCGATTGTATTCATTACCCAAACACCTGCATCCATGAGTGGCATCATATTGTCACCATCATAAACATTACCTTCAATGGCTCCATCGGCAACTGCCATAGATACATCGTAGTACAGTGTATCATTTGATACCCACAATCCGTTATCCCAATAGGGCAGAAAGTTTGGATGCTCCACATAAATCTCATAAATACCGTTTGGCAGGTCAAACCAATACTCTCCACCAGGTCCGGTCATTGTTCCAAATCCAAAATCAGTTGCAGGATTCCAAACATTAACCATGGCATTTTCCACAGGACTGACACCATCAGAAACAATACCAGCTATGGCACCGTTAATGACCAGCTGGGTAAGTCTAACCTCGATGTATTTGTAATCATTATTGATATCTACATCACCATAAAAGTCTAGATAGCCAGGGACAAAAACCTGGAAACCATAGTAGCCGTTAGGTAAGTCAAAATGAAAATACCCATCCGGATCGGTCATGGCTGAGTTGCCCCAGTATTCGTTTCCAATATTAACTTGAGCATCTGCTATTGGTGCGTTTGTGATCTCATCCAGAACGCGACCTTCAA
>CAZOBQ010000018.1:0-27077 GCA_964578155.1 uncultured Lentisphaeria bacterium | reverse complement strand
TTGAAAAACTTTCACCATTCTTAAAAGAGGCTTTGGCGTTTTGTGAATTGCAAGCACAAGATCTGGAAGCTCTGGCCATTGCCATTGGACCTGGAAGTTTCAATGGGCTTCGTATTGGGCTTGCCACAGTGAAGGCGCTTGCTCTCACGCTAGATCTTCCATTGATTCCAATATCAACTACTGATGCTCTCGCTTATGGGCTCAGAGAACAGGTGCAGGGGCCTTGCCGGGCAGTCATATTTTCTCATCGAAATTTTGTTCACTACGCAGATTACAATCTCCATCCTGAATCAACACCCTATGCTGACACATATCACTACGTCAAATGGGATGAATTATCAGGAAAAAATATAGATGCCTATTTTGGAACTGCAGACAGAGGGTTTGCTGATTGGTTGCAGGGCGAGGGCACAGCAGTGGCAAATAGGTTTCATGAGGTAAAAGCGCAAGCAGCCCATGTGGGTTTGTTAGCAGAACTTAAAAAAAATGATCCAAGCCCTGACATTGATGAACTGGAACCTTTTTATAATGCGACCTATGAAGCAAAAAAGTGGGTTCCTCCTCAGTTTTAAGCGTAAAATAACCGATCTTTCCAACATCTATAAATGATATTATTTAGACTGTAATAACGAATTACAAATTGGTCAAACTCCCTTTACAGGTTATTATGTCAAAGCAACATAAACCTGCAGATTATTAGAGGATAATGAATGAGTTGGTTTCGTCGTAAAGATAAAAATATTCAAACCCAAAGTTCTGAAAAGAAAGATATAAAAGAGGGTCTCTGGGTAAAGTGTCCGAGTTGCCGTCAGATTCTTTATAAAGCAGAGCTAATTCAGAGCAATAACGTATGCTACAAATGTGGTCACCACTTTAGAATTCCTGCAGGCAGTTATATTGACTTACTACTTGATGCAGAAGGTCGTAGGAATCATTTCCAGAATATCAAGCCACAGGATCCACTTAAATTTAAAGCACAAAAAAAATACAGTGATCAGATAACTGCAGCGCAGCAGAAAACAGGTCAGAATGAGGCTGTAAGGGTCGTTGAAGGCAATTTAGCGAGCAAGCCAGTTATTCTTGCAGTAATGGATTTCGCCTTTATTGGTGGGAGTATGGGATCAGCTGTGGGAGAACTGCTCTCAAGAGCTACAGATCTCGCCCGTGAACGGAAAATTCCATTGATCATTATCTCCGCCTCTGGAGGTGCCAGAATGATGGAAGGTGCCTATTCTTTGATGCAAATGGCTAAAACATCTGCAAAACTAAGTCTGCTGGCTGAAGCAAAAATTCCATATATTTCAGTTATGACAGATCCTACAACCGGTGGTGTTACTGCTAGTTTCGCCATGTTGGGTGATATCAACATTGCTGAGCCAGGTGCGTTAATCGGTTTTGCCGGTCCGAGAGTGATCAAACAAACCATTGGTGCCGATCTACCCGAGGGATTTCAAAGGGCAGAATTTCTTTTGGAAAAAGGATTTCTGGACATGATTGTACCAAGAGATAATCTTAAGCAGCAAATAGCAGAAGTCCTCGACATCCTTTATGACAAAACCTAAGATCCTCTTAACAAATGATGATGGCATCAATGCCCAGGGAATCATTACTCTCGCTGACACTTTAGCCGATCAGGCAGAGCTGTATATTGTTGCTCCAATTTCTGAGATGAGCGCTATGGGACATGCGATCACTATCTCAGACCCAATGAAAGTCACGGAAATATTTAGAGACAATGTCCACTTTGGCTGGGGTATTGGGGGCACACCTGCAGATTGTGTCAAACTTGCCATCAATGGGTCTCTGATTCCACGTCCGGATATTGTAATATCAGGCATCAATCAGGGCGCGAACGTTGGCGTTGACATTATCTATTCCGGAACCGTATCAGCTGCTTATGAGGGCACAATATTAGACATACCGGCAATGGCCATATCTCTGAACTCATTTAGTCAGAAAGATTTCACTGCTGCAGCACGTGTGGCTCAAATCATGGTTGATAAGATCATGCAGGAGGGTATTCCTCAGGGAACCCTACTCAATGTGAATGTGCCTGCAGGAGACTTTGAGTCATTTAAGGGTTTTCAGGTTACCAAGCAGGGTAATGGGACCTATGAAGAAAAACTAGAGCGTCGCGAAGATCCTAGAAAACGAGTATACTATTGGCTCTCAGGAACGCGAGTTTATAAAAACCAGGATCCTGAACTTGATGAAAACGCCGTAAGAGCTGGCTTTGTTTCTGTCACACCTCTTCATTATGAATTAACAAATAGTGACTATCTTGAGCCTCTGCGGGCATGGGACTTAAAAATAAAGTAAAATATTATGCATGAATTAGTGCTGATTTTAGATTTTGGTTCTCAATACACTCAGTTAATAGCGCGTCGTATCAGAGAGCAGCAAGTGTTTTGCCGAATTGAGCATTCAGATATTTCTGCTAGTCATATTAAGGAGATGGGAGCGAAAGCAATTATCCTTTCTGGGGGACCCAATAGCAGCTTTGAAGAAGGTGCCCCACAGATTGATCCTGAGATCTTTAGCATGGATATACCGATCCTCGGTGTTTGCTATGGGCTACAACTTATGACCCGTCATTTCAAGGGGAGTGTGGAGCCAGGTACAACCCGAGAATATGGTCCCATGGGGATTAAATTTCCGATTGAGAACTCGCTGTTTGAGGGAGTTGATGAAGGCTCTCAGGTTTGGATGAGCCATGGAGATCATGTGGAGTCCATTTCGGATAGCTTTCAAACCATTGCTCAATCAGACAATGGATTAATCGCCGGTATTGCTCATCGGGATAAACCCTTTTATGGAGTTCAGTTTCACCCGGAAGTGAATCATACACTCCAGGGGCAAACAATTATCGCAAATTTTCTATTTAAGATTTCTGGATTTAGCAGGGATTGGACGTCTTCTAGCTTTGTAGATGATGCGATCAAAAAAATCAGGGCAGTGGTGGGGAAGAAGAAAATCCTGCTCGGTCTCAGTGGAGGAGTTGATTCTTCGGTTTTAGCCTTTCTCCTACATGAAGCAATTGGTGAAAACTGTATCCCTGTTTTTATCAATAATGGTCTCTTGAGAGGGAACGAGTCGGAAGAGGTCAAGGCCTTGTTTGAGTTTTCCCACATCAAAATCTATCAATATGATTACAGCAAGGCGTTTTTAACTGAGCTTGCAGGTGTAAAAGAGCCTGAAAAGAAACGCAAGATCATTGGCCGCGTTTTTATTGAATCATTTGAGGAGGTTGCCGAGCAATATCATGGTATTGAGTTTCTTGCCCAAGGCACCTTGTATCCAGATGTGATTGAAAGTGGAGCGGTTTCAGGTCATGCCGTAACCATAAAAAGCCATCATAATGTGGGTGGGCTCCCTGAAAAAATGTCCTTTAAGGTTATTGAGCCCTTTAAAGAACTATTCAAAGATGAAGTAAGATCTGTTGGCAGGGTATTGAATGTACCTGAAAAGATTATAGGTCGTCATCCTTTTCCCGGACCTGGCTTAGCGGTCAGATGTTTAGGGGAAGTAAATGAAGACAGACTGAAAATTCTCCGAGCGGCAGATAAGATATTTATTGAAACCTTATACGAAACGGGTTGGTATGACAAGATCTGGCAAGCATTTACAGTTCTCTTACCTCTCAAAACCGTAGGCGTTATGGGTGACAAGCGAACCTATGAAAATGTTCTGGCCATTCGAGCTGTTCATAGCCTGGACGGAATGACTGCAGACTGGGTGCGAATTCCATATGAGATCATTGCAGACGTTTCAAGTAAAATTGTCAACTCTGTCAATGGAGTGAATCGTGTTGTATACGATGTTACCTCCAAACCACCTGGAACTATTGAGTGGGAATAGCATTGAAAACCTTGTCCTAAAACAAATAATGAGAAAAAGAAAATTATGTGCGGTATAGTTGGATATATAGGTAAAAATAATGCGGTTCCTGTTGTGATCGAGGGTTTGCAACGACTGGAATACAGGGGTTATGATTCCTGTGGTATTGCTTTACTTGGAGAATCTGGGCTTGAGCTGGAAAAAGTCACTGGTAAAGTGAGTAAATTACAGGGTGTCTTAGCCCGTCAACAAACCAATGGATCTATTGCTATTGGCCACACGCGTTGGGCCACTCATGGACTACCTACCACTGAAAATGCCCATCCTCACGTTAGTCAGGATGGTAAGGTTGCCATCGTACATAACGGAATCATTGAGAATTACAAGATCCTCAGAGACGAATTAACCAATACAGGTTATGAATTCAGCAGTGAAACAGATACTGAAGTTGTCGTAGCATTGATCAGTCAGGCATATCATGGTAATCTAGAGCATGCTGTCCGTGAAGCCCTGTCACATGTTGTGGGTGCCTACGGTTTGGCCATTGTTCATGCTGATGAGCCTGAAAAAATTGTCTGTACAAGAAAGGGTGCTCCACTCATTATGGCTGTGGGTGAGAACGAATTCTTTGTCGCTTCAGACGTTGCCGCAATTCTTAAATATTCTAAAGATGTGATTTATCTGGACAATGATGAGATTGGCGTGATCACTCCAAGTGGGATAGAAACCTATTCGGGTGATGATGAACCTGTCTCAAAAAAGATTCACAAGATCACATTTAATTTGGAAGAGGTTGAAAAAGGTGGATACGAGCATTTTATGCTTAAGGAAATCTTTAGTCAACCCCAGACCATTTATGATGCCATGAGAGGTCGACTCCTCCCTGAAGAGGGGAGTGCGCACCTGGGTGGTATTGACCATCTGACAGGAGCTATCCTACATGCCGATCAGCGTTATTTTACTGCCTGTGGTACATCATGGCATGCAGGCCTTATTGGTGAAATGATGTTCGAGCAATTCGCCAGGCTTCCCAGTGAAGTGGAGTACGCTAGCGAATTTCGTTATCGAGAACCGCTAGTGGATGCAAAATCTATTGTTTTTGCCATTAGTCAGTCGGGTGAAACGGCAGACACTTTGGCAGCAATTCAAGAGGCAAAGCAGAGAGAAGCGAGAGTCCTGGGTATTTGCAACGTAGTCGGAAGCTCAATAGCCAGAGAAACTGAAGCTGGTGTATATATCCATGCCGGACCCGAGATCGGCGTCGCATCAACGAAAGCTTTTACCTCGCAGGTAACGGTTCTCTCACTACTTACGCTAAAATTAGCAAGACTTATGGGAATGACCAGGGCAACTGGCATTGAGATTGCCCAAAGTATGCAGAAGTTGCCGGAAAACGTTGAGTGGGTCTTAAAGCAGGCTGATCAAATTGCCGAGATAGCCAAATTGTACGCAGATGCTTCAAATTTTCTCTATCTGGGTCGTGGTGTGAATTTTCCTGTTGCCCTTGAAGGTGCTCTTAAGCTAAAAGAGATTTCCTACATTCACGCGGAAGGCTATCCTGCCGCAGAAATGAAACACGGACCGATTGCATTGATCGATGAGTCAATGCCTATTGTCGCTATTGCCCCCCAGGACAAGACCTATGACAAGATTATTAGTAATATTGAAGAGGTTAAGGCTCGCAAGGGGAGGGTTATTGCCCTGGCAACCCAAGGAGATGAGCGAATTAAGGAGATAGCCGATCATGTACTCTATGTTCCTCCGGCGCTATCTTTTACAGCCCCTATTTTGAATGTCATCCCGCTTCAACTACTGTCATATTACATCGCTGTGGAACGTGGATGCGATGTGGATCAACCTAGAAATTTAGCTAAGAGCGTAACGGTGGAGTAAATTAATGCGCTATTTTTTTCTCAGTCTACTAGTCCCATTATTTCTGTTTAGTGCCCGGCCTGATTTCAAGGATGGTGTGGCACTATATAATCAGGGAGCGTACTGGGAAGCATTAAGAGTTTTTGCTGAATTAGCAGAAGAAGAGATTGAATTGAATCCTCAACAATCTGCTTCCTCGTATATGCGGATTCGATGCTACAATAAATTAGGTTTTAATCAACGAGCACTCATGTTAGCCAGGGATTATCCAGCAAGCTATCCGCAGAGTGAATACGAGGATGATATTCAGTTTCTACTGGGTGAAATTTACCTCGATCTTGGTGATCCGAGAGAGGCAGCCTGGTATTTTGCGAAATCAGTTGGTCAGTCAGAGGATCGCAAAATTCGTAGAGAAGCATTAAAGTATACTGAATCCTTAGTGGGGACAGCATGTGAGGTGAACGATCTTCGTGCTTTGGCAAGTAGATCTATTGATGAAACTGGTCAGCTGCTGGCACTTCTTGTTGCTCAGCGTTTCATGGCAGAGAGTATGCAGGGCGAGGCTATAGATATTCTCTTCAATTTAAGACCATATATTAAGAGCGAAGACCTGCGGAAGCGAGCAATCAATTTGTATGATAGTTTTGTGGGCACTCTGGCAGATACAGTTCATATTGCAGTAGTGCTACCACTTTCCGGTGCACTATCCTCCATTGGTTCTCCAGTTCTAGATGGAATCAAGTATGCTGCCATGACCTACATGGACAGTACTGATCAGCACGTGGAATTGCATATTTATGACAATGCTAGTGAGTTAACTGAGACCATTAAAATAGCCCGTATGGTTAGAGATAATCCAAAGATCATTGCTCAGATTGGACCCCTGACCAATGAGAATATAAAGGGAACAGCAGCTGTCTTGGAGGGTAATAATATTCCAATTATAGCTCCTACTGCCACTGAGAATAATTTGACAGATCTTTCTAATGGTATTTTTCAATTTCCGGCGACACGTGAGCGTAAAGCTGAAGCTATGGCAGAATATGCAGTAAAAACCTTGGGGCTGGAAACATTTGCGATCATCGCTCCATCAACTGAATATGGCCAACAGTTTGCGGACAATTTTTCTACCCGCGTTGATGAGCTCGGAGGAGTCGTTCAGTACCAGGGTTGGTATGTTGGCGAACCAACGGATATCTCCAAAATCCACTTCCGGAGAATTCGTGAAATAGGACTTGAAGAGTTATATGCAAAGATGCAAGAAGACTCACTTCGATTAGACTCTTTGTTGATGGGTTTGATCTCTGAAGGAGATTCGGTAAATGTTTATGAGAATCAACTTCAACCCATTCTGAAAAAACAACACCCCACTAGAAAAGACTCTAATCGGGTCGAATTATCCCATATTGATGGCATGTTCTTTCCGATCCACAAGGGAAGTATCCGCTATATCCTTTATCAGCTTGCTAGCAATAATTTAATAACTCATGTGCTAGGTGATGAGAATTGGCTTGATCAAGAGACATTGAAGAAAAATGCACGATACATACCTGAGTTAACCCTTGTTTCAGGAGACCGTTTGGGCTTTCAGGAGATCAGCGATACTTATTCTGAAGAATATCTACGTATTTTCAAGCACCGACCAGAGCAATACGACTTGATGGGCTATGATGTGATGGGCATGCTGCTGCAGGCTTCCAGGTTTGCTGGGGGAACCGGACCTAAATTATGGGACGTTCTTCTAAACTCGCCAAGCTACGAGGGACTCGTTCACCAAATTCAGTGGGGTGGAGATACTAGGCGTGAGAATAACCTGGTCTTCCTTATGGATTATGTTGATAAGGGCTTTGAGCTTGAGGGCTATTTTGATAACTCCGGATTTTTCTCCATGGATAGTATATATATGGATAGTGTCAATGTGGAGTTACCATCAGAGATCGAATAAGAATCATTAAACCAAATAATCTGGATGTACCCAAACATATTGAGCTAGGATTTTCTACCCGACTTGGAGGAGTAAGTCCCCAGCCTTTTGGCAGCTTAAATATGTCTACATCACGTGGTGATTCCATGGAAAATATCTCCAAGAATAGACAATTGTTCCTTGATGAATATGATATTTCTGAACTGAACCTGGCCCAGGCAAAACAGATCAGTAGTGATGGTATTCAGATAGTTGAAAAGGCTGGAACGTTTGAAGAATGCGATGCCATGATAACCAACTCAAGCGGTGTGTTCTTAAGCATTTTGACCGCAGATTGTTCACCCATTCTACTTTGGTCGAATGTCGCTCCAGTAGTAGCGGCTGTACACTCTGGTTGGCAAGGTTCTGAACTGGACCTGCTGGGTAAAACGATTGAAAAGCTATTGAATTCCTTCGCGATATCCACTGATTCGTTAAATATGGTGATAGGCCCTGGACTAAGTCAGGAGAACTTTGAGGTGGGACCTGAATTTACAGATAAGTTTCCAGACAACTATTTGAAAGCGCAATCAAATTCCCCTCGCTATCAGTTTGATAATAATAGCTATTTAAGGGATGTTGCCATAAGTAGGGGAGTTCCGAAGACTCAGATAGAAGTATTAGATTATTGTAGTTTTCGGGATGAAGAATTATTTTTCTCACATCGTCGGGATAAAAATGTAACAGGGAGAATGATGTCAGTGATTGGGATGAAAAAATGAGTGTTCTTAGTGCTGCAATATTGGCTGTGATACAGGGATTGACTGAATTTTTACCTGTTTCCAGCTCTGGACATCTAGTTTTGGGAGAAGCGCTCCTGGGGTCTCATGCCTTTGAAAATAGTATCGCCTTTGAATTAGTTGTTCATTTGGGAACATTCCTTGCCGTGGTAGTCATTTTTTGGAAAGATATTTTGAATTTATCCAGTGTCTTTTTCCCTCGTCTTTTAAAGCCCAGTCAATGGAAAACTGAATACTCAAGTAATCCTGATTTTAAACTATCGGTATTAATGATATTAGCTATGCTCCCTGCTGGCTTCCTGGGATTGTTACTGAGGGATTACATTAGTGATCTATTCTCTAAACCTTTCATGGTCAGCCTTGCTCTATTAGTGACAGGAGCCATGCTTTTTTCCACAAAATATTTCAAGCGTACGAATCAGTCCATCAATGCGAAGCAGGCAATTTTGATTGGTTTTGCACAAGCCTTAGCACTGATCCCGGGGATTTCACGTTCTGGCTCAACCATCACAATGGCTCTGGCATTAGGAGTGAAACAGGAGCAGGCAGCTCGCTTTAGCTTTATCATGGTTCTACCTCTTATTGTTGCTGCCACAGCGCTTGAATTCAAAGATTTGTTAGAGGTTGGCATCTCGTTTGATGAAAGTGTTGTTCTTGTTGTAGGCTTGCTTGTTTCCTTTATTGTGGGCTATGTAAGTTTGAAATGGTTACTCCAGTTGCTTCGTCAGGGTAGACTTCATTATTTTGCCTGGTATTGCTTTAGTATTGCTACCTTAGGATTGTTCTACTTCTAAAATGGCAGCCAGGGTAGAACCATACGCAGCATACTCTCAGGTCATTAGTGACCTCAATAGCGGTAAACTCGCCTCACTGTATTTTGCATCAGGATCTGACTATTATCTGTACAGACAGTTTATAGTTAGTCTTCGATCTGCATTTAAAAAAAAGTATGGTGAAAATGCCGATTTAGTGCAACGGTGGGGAGCTGATCTTAAAGCAGCACCTGATCTAAGCTCGCTTATGAGTGGTGGGGGTTTATTCTCATCGGCCAGTTTGGTCTTATTGCACGAGATTCAGGGCTCAGGAAAATCAGTAAAGACGAAGCTTTCAGAAATATTAGGAAATATCCCAGCAGATACGGTGGTCTTAGCTCACTACTCTATTAGCGAATACCGTAAAGCCAAGTGGCTGGATGATATTCAGAAAATCGCACGAGTTGTTCCGCTAAGTATTCCAGAAAGCACGGTATTGCCTAGAATTGTCAGTCAAATTGCCACTGATCATGGGGTAGAACTTCAGGACTCAGCTACACATCGTCTCATTGAATTGAGTGGGGGAGAATTGGCAATTATCGACAATGAACTTGAAAAAATATCCATTTATCTCCATGACTCCAAGGAGAGTGTTGGAAAAGAAATGGTGGATAGGATTTCCGGGTCAGTGGAGAATGCCCAGGTTTCACAATTTATTGATGCGGTTTCAATAAGAGATCGAAAGCTTGCGATCCAAACTTTGGCTGAGATACATCATCGTGGGAAAGAGGGTCTTCCGTACCTTGTCGCCTTACTATACAATCGTTTGATCCAACTCATGGCTCTACAAGAAAGTATTGCGACTCGGAAAACAATAGGACAGGGTGTCACATCTTATTATTTCTTAAAAGATTTGGAGACATTGTCTAGAAATTATAAACTTGATGAATTACAAATAGCAACACAGGCGTTGGCAGATATAGACCGTGAGTTTAGATTAGGGTCAATGGATATGCTCTCTGCCTTCTCAGGCTGGGTCTCGAAAGTAGTATGAATTGAATATGACTGACAATACTCCAAAAACTGACGAACAACTTATTGCTGAATTCCAGGGTGGCAACGAACTGGCATTTGTTGAGTTGGTTGATCGCTATAAAGATCGACTTATAAATTTTGTATATCGGTTTCTGAATGATATGACTGATGCCGAAGATCTGGTTCAGGAAACATTCCTCAAAGTGTATAAGAAAAAGCATGCGTATCGCGAGATTGCAAAATTCTCGACCTGGATATATACCATCGCAGGGAATTTAGCCCGCTCTGAATTGAGAAAACGTAAGCGCCGTAAGACGTATACCATGTCAGCACTATCATTTGATGACAATGAGTTCACGCCTGTTGATACTGATAAGGGCACAGAAGGAATCGTTTTCAATAGCTATGCTGGTGAAGAAATAATGAAGGCCATTGATAACCTTCCTGAGCCTTTTAAAACAATTACAATTTTGCGAGATATTCAGGAACTTTCATACGATGACATAAGTACAATACTCGACATCCCAATGGGGACGGTCAAATCACGTGTGAATAGAGCACGATTGAAATTACAGGAAACGTTGAGCTACCTAAGGGAGTAATCAATATTCATAATTGCTATTGTTAGAGCAACATACATCAAGGAATAAGAAGCATGCAGAACAATGAATGTACCTACATTTGTGAACAATTTACAGGATATCAGGACGATTCGCTTTCATCAGAAATAAAAGCCAGGGTAGACTCGCACTTAGCTATATGTAACGCATGTTTTTCTGTATTCCAGGAATTAACCCAAGTAATTTCCCAACTCCACGACCTTCAACCCATATCTACTAGTTCAAATTTTACTAACGATCTTTTGTTAAAAATTCATGAATCTGACAATGAGAATCTCATGCAGAAGTTCTATCATTCCTCATATACTCGCATTGCCGGGATTGCAATCGCAGCAGGGTTTGTTGTCGCTGTTGGCCTCAACATGTGGATAGATCCTGTTCTGCAGGGCAACCCGCGCGGCATGAACACTTATACCGAGCAACAAAATGCTCAACCTATACAGGAAAATTTTCTAGTTGGTTTAACTGATAGTATAACGGCTGGACAGACTGATTCATTGCAATCACATCCCAGTACTATTAACTCTAATAACACTTCCTTACAGCTTGTCAGCGGCAAAAAATAGGGTTGTAATCCAACTTTAACCCCCAAAAACATGATTTAAAATTATCCTGGGAATCTTAGGAGTATCAATTGATTTTGACACTCCTCACATTTAACTTTAAGTCTATAGCAAAACTGTCTGAAAAGACGTGATGTTAAGAATGTCTGAAAGCTTATCGTGTTGACTGGTTTATTACATACAGTTCAAAAGGAAGGCGTTGACTATGGCACCTGCTGACATGGACATAGCAAATCTGGATACAAAGGCTCTTTTTAAGACCCAGGTAATTAATTCTATCAATGTTTTGTATTCAATCTATCCTGGAATACACACATACGTTTACATCTTAGACAACAGGGGACACTTTAAACTAAGAAACCTCCCTTCAAATGAAGATCACATGATTGAGACATTATCAGCAGAGATGTCTTTATTTATAATAATTGAATCCCAAAAACACTTTTCAAGCCAATTAATCTCAAGCGAAGAGAACGATGACATCTTTGTTCAAAACTCATTAGATAAGTCATCAAATATTTTGATGTCACCTATTGGTCACGATGATAGCCTTGCAGGTTTCCTGCTTACTATTATTCCTGAAGATATGGATGTCTCTCAATTGGATATGGATGTGTTTGATACATTGGCAATGAGTATTGGCTCAAATTATATAGCCACCGAGCTATTAGACAGGTACGAAAAAAGGAGTAAACACCTTTCCGTGATGCTGGAAGTGAATACTCATTTGAATATGGCTGCAACCAAAGCTGACTATCTCAATGAAATCTCACGATTTGGTAAATATTTTATTGAATTCGATCGGGCGGTACTGGTACTACAGCCTGAGGATATGCCTGATTATTTTCTCATCGATTATATCGAAGGGGAGGAAAGCGGATTGCAATTGGGGATGAGCTACCCCATGTATAATTCTGTTGTCAGTCGATCTCTGACAAGCGGTCAATATTTTATCTATAAGAAGAGTCAAGAAGAATTACCCGAAGGGCTTTACCGAGCTGGTGATACGGATGATTATCCCTATGATCAAGTCGTGGGCTTTCCTCTGGCAAGAGTCAACAACGCACCCGGGGTCTTGATCCTTGAATCGAAAACAGAGCATTCGGTAAAACAGAGTGAGATCAATATTTTTGAAATGATCAGCCAAAGTCTGGGAGCTGCCCTAACACGGTTCAGTCTATTTGAACGATTGACCAATTATGCAACTATTGATACCTTGACTAATCTTTATAATTTACGCGCTCTAAAGCAAAGGTTTGAGGAGGAATTGGCCAGAGCTAAACGTTATCAGAACTTTTTGGTCGTACTCTTTCTCGATTTGGATAAATTTAAATTAGTTAATGATACACACGGCCATCTAATGGGTGACCATGTATTACGGGAGACTGCCCAGATAATACGTGACTCTATTCGAACCAGTGATATTCCTGGCCGCTATGGAGGCGAAGAGTTTGTCGTCATTATGGTAAATACAGATGCAGCATCTTGTATGGCCAGTGCCCAGCGAATCTGTGAAGCCATTTATAAGCATAAATATGAAATGAACGCCATCAGTATTCAGAATAGAATAAGCATAGGCATGGCTGAATACCCAAAAGATGGGGAAACCATGCTAGATTTGATTCAGTCAGCAGATACGGCGATGTATTCCGCCAAAGAACAGGGTGGAAATCAGGTAGTAAAATTCAAGACAGGGATGGCACCAAAATCAAAACAATAACAATGATCCGAAAATGGCTCGCGATCTCGCTAATATTAATGGGGTCAGTGGTAAATATTTCCGCTCAAACACTTAACCTCCCAACAGTAATCCTGTCAAATGTGCCCTTTGAGTTGACTTGGCAGGGCTTTTCAGATGCCACAGTCCAAAATCCTGTTCTTATTAAGGGGTTCAATGGAGAATCCTTGAGTATCACAAGTTCTTCTGGATCTCAAAAGGTGATCTTAGGTTCTGAATCGACAATTGAATATCCAATGGAAACTGGGCAAGTCCATCAGCAGGTTGTCTCAGTTATCCCAGGATGGTTGAGTCTCCTTCCTCCACTACTCGCCATTGTATTGGCCCTGGTGACAAAAGAAATGCTGCTCTCTCTTTTTTCAGGAATATGGGCAGGAGTAACAGTGATGGTCAGCTTTAATCCCGTCAACGGATTCCTGCGATCGTTAGATTCTTACATTGTTGATACGGTAGCCGATTCAGGGCATGTTACTATTTTATTATTTACCTTCGGTTTTGGGGGGCTTGTAGGGATTATTCAGAGAAATGGTGGTTTGGCAGGCATAGTTTCAATTGCTGCTCGCTTTGCCAAGACCCGTGTTCGTGGTCAGGTTGCCACTGCAGCAATGGGTTTGTTTATCTTTTTTGATGATTATGCCAACAGTTTATTAGTTGGCAATACCATGAGACCTTTTACTGATAAATTGAGAATCAGCCGGGAAAAGCTTAGTTACATCGTTGACTCTACAGCTGCACCCGTCGCCAGTGTTGGTTTAATTAGTACATGGATTGTATTTGCCATGTCACTTTTGGATGGACAGCTCCTAAACCTCAATATCAGCGCTAATGCTTATCTCATCTTCTTATTATCAATTCCCTTCAGTTACTATGCGATACTGGCCATAATCTTTGTGTTTATGAATGCACTGATGGGTCGTGAATTTGGCCCCATGTACACGGCTGAACATCGAGTGATAACCACAGGGCAATTAACACGGCCTGGTGCAACACCGCTTTCAGATGATTCAGCATTGAAGAATTCAATTCCAGAGGGCATTCCGCATCGCTGGTATAACGCAGTCATTCCCATCTTTATAATTATCGGGATGACAATTGTTGGGATGATTGTGACAGGGATGCCAGATTCTTTCCCAGAGAATAGCAGCTTCCTTCAGAAAACCCTGCTTATTATGGACAACACAAATTCAAGTCTGGCCCTTTTATGGGCTGCATATATCGCCACATTTATTGCAATAGTTCTGGCCCTAGGTCAGAAACTGTTGGATATTAAAACTGCATTGAGAAGCTGGTTTGAGGGAGCGAGAACCATGTTTCTTGCTGTAATCATATTAGTACTGGCCTGGAGTTTAGGTTCGGTTTGCACAGACATGCATACGGCTGATTTTATAGTTTATTACACTCAGGACTTCATATCTCCAATGTTACTCCCCACAATCACTTTCATTATTGCAGCGCTCATTAGTTTTGCCACTGGTACTTCCTATGGTACCATGTCCATATTGATCCCACTGCTAATACCACTGGCAATTCAACTCTTTGGGGACATAAATAGTGTGATGTTTTTGGCAACATTTTCAGCCATTATTAGTGGTGCAACTTTTGGGGATCACTGTTCACCTATCTCAGACACAACCATTCTTTCATCATTGGCAAGTGGTGCTGATAATGTGGATCATGTTCAGACTCAACTTCCTTATGCCCTTGTGGTTGGTGGAGTAGCGGTTTTATTCGGTTTCTTGCCTGTCGGTTTTATCGCAGAATCTTCGTATCTCACAGGTGTGTTGTTCTATGCACTTAGTATAGCAGCTCTTTATCTCGTATTGAGATATGTAGGGAAACCATTGCCTGAGCTACCCGTAGAAGTTAAGGGGTAGGAGAGTTATCAAACCATTTTACTATAGAATACCCCGTTACTTATTTCTGGCCGCTTTCCTGGTCTTTGCAGTTTCCGCATATTCGGACGAGCCGGTACGCATATACGACACCCGAGCCATGGAAGCTTTTATGTATGGAATGGATCTTGAGTCTGCCGGAGATTTCGAGAAAGCTATCAGTGCCTATATACAGGCTCTCTCTTTTGATGCGGATGCAGTTGACATTCATTATTCACTAGCCACGCTTTATCTAAAACTGGATCGCCAAACTTTAGCCAAAGAAAAACTTCTCAAAGTGATCGAGCTGTTCCCACAGCATGTGGAAGCATTGGAGCTTTTGGGTGAGATCGCACAGACGGACAAGGAGTTCACTACTGCCTTGGGATATTTCAATCGAGTCTTGGATATGGAATACAATAATGATTATGCTATCCTACAAACTGCACAAATTCATCATATGCTGGGCGATACGTTAAAAGAAGCTGAGTATTTAATTCGACTTTGGGAGCTGGATACTGATAGGGTAGCAGCCCTGCAGCGTGCAGAAACGATCTATTTGAGTACCAATGATTACTCTCATATCACTGAGCTTTATAGCAAACTCATTAAAAGGATGCCAACAAAAACAGATTTGGTTGGCCGGCAAATAAGACTATTTCTGGGGATGAACCGGTTTTTTGAGGCTGAGGCCTTGATGGATTCTCTCATCGAAGTGGCACCCTATTCCATGGATCTGCAAAGTATGAAGACAGACCTGGTGAAAGTCATGCATGGGGAAATGGCTGCTGTGGATTATCTGACGAGTGTCGTCAATGAATATCCTGATTCCTGGGATTTAAAGCTAAAACTTAGTCAGCTTTTGATAGATGCAGGAGAATCCAGTACAGCGCGTGATTACCTTGAAGATATACTGGAAGTGAGACCTGATTTATCAAATGCTATCTCAATGTTGGTCTGGACTTATCTGGATATCGATGATGTCAACATGGCAAAAGAGATTCTTGGGAATTATTTACCTGCGTTTCCTGAGGATTTCTTCCTTCATCGTCTCATGGGAAGTATCGTTTATGAGATTGCAGCCAACATGGGGGACTCTATTCACTATGAATTGGCCCTCGATGCTCAGCGTGCAGCTTTGAGACTTAGGCCGGAAGACCAACAAACTTTACATATGGTAGCAAACACGCTGGAACTATTGGGACGACGTGATGACGTTTTACTGACTTATCTACGGCTCATTGAGATAGACGCCGATGATGACCTCGCTCTAAACAATTATGCCTACATGTTAAGTGAGGGGGAGGTTGGAGAAGATACATTGAGACATGCCGCAGAATATGTTGAACGAGCGCTGATGATCAACCCTGATAATGCACCCTATTTGGACACTGCAGGTTGGATATACTTTAAACTTGGCCACATCCAGTTAGCCAGAGATTTTATTGATCGGTCCCTCAGTATCAACCCTGATAACCCTGAGGTTTTGATGCATATGGGGGATGTTTTGGAGTATCTTGGAAAGTCAAACGAAGCTTATATCTATTATATGCGTGCCGAAAAATTACACGAATAAAAATTAACGAGGACATCACTTTGAGTATAGTCAGTATAGTAGTTCCGCTTTACAATGAAGAAGAATCAGTCAATGAACTGTTTTCACAGATCAAGCAGGCATTAGATCCTTCTGAATATGCATTTGAAGTCCTTTTCATTGATGATGGATCCACAGACACCTCACTGAAACAAATTCGTGAGTTAGCCAAGTCGGATGAAAGAGCAAAAGTTGTCAGTTTTCAAAGGAATCATGGCAAAGCCGCGGCTTTAAATGTCGGATTTCAAGAGGCAGTGGGTGATTTTATAATCACGATGGATGCTGACCTACAGGATGACCCTGAGGAGATTATTCCCCTCATTGCTGTGCTGGATGAGGGCTGGGATATGGTGAGTGGTTGGAAGCAGGTGCGTCATGATCCAATCGGTAAAAGATGGCCATCAAAGTTATATAATTATACTGTATCAAGACTTTCGGGAATCCCTATTCATGATTTTAATTGTGGGCTCAAAGCATATACTAAAAAAGTCGTAAAAAATGTTGAGCTCTATGGTGAGATGCATCGTTACATCCCTGTATTGGCGAAACAAAAAGGATTTTCTTGTACTGAAAAAGTGGTTCAACATCGTGTGCGAAAATACGGAGAGTCTAAGTATGGGATCAAGCGTCTCTTTACTGGGTATCTAGACCTATTTACGGTTCTATTCCTGGGAAAATATATGCGTAAACCGATGCATTTCTTTGGTCTCGCAGGCATGTTATTACTCGTTATGGGGTTTGGCATACTAAGCTTTTTGACTATTCAATGGCTACAGCAATATTTCTTTGGAACAGGACAATGGATCAACAATCGGCCTGTTTTTTACCTGGGCATTTTACTCTCCATATTAGGAGGACAATTTGTATCCATGGGACTGCTTGGGGAATTGATAACCAGTTCTTTCAAAAGGGAGAAACCTGTCATCCGTGATGATGACTGAGTGAATTGTGTATGCGACTTTCATTGGTAAGTGTTGGACCTCCCTACAGGGGTGGCATTTCAGATTTAAGTGCACTCCTTTATGAGGAGTTGACGCACAAACATACTGTTCAGTTTATCAATTATTCCCGTCAATATCCTGGTTTTCTATTTCCAGGGAAAACTGAATATAAACGGGGCGAACTAGCCTCCGACTTTCCATCCAGCCGTATTATTGATTCAATAAATCCTTACACATGGTATAGAGCTATCAGGGAGATTGAAGCCCACAGCTCAGACTGGGTTATTTTTCGATATTGGAATCCTTTCTTTGCCTTGTTGATAAGGCTAATGAGTAGCGGTTTGAAGCGGTCTGGGATCAAAGTTGCCGTTTTAGTAGATAATCTTATTCCCCATGAGGAGTCATTTATTGATTCCTGGATGGCGAAACGCGTATTGTCACATGCCGATCAGGTTTTTACCATGGCAGAATCTGTCACGAAAGATGTTTTAGCCCACAAATCGAATTGTCAGGTAAAGACGCTATATCATCCACTTTACGAAATTTATAAATCCCGTTACACCAAAGAGGAAGCAAGATCTGAGCTGAAACTCTCAGATAAACCGGTGATTTTATTTTTCGGCTTGATTAGGCCCTACAAAGGTTTGGATGTTCTTATAAAGGCGCTGGGAATTATTCACAATGAGCTAAAAGATTATCAAGCGTATATTCTCGGCGAGGCTTATGAGGACGAGCAGAAGTATAAAGATTTGATCAATCAGACCGGAATAGCTTCAAATGTTGTCTACAGAAACGAATTTATTCCTGATGATGAACTGCCTCTCTATTTTGCTGCCTGTGATGTGCTTGTTTTACCGTACAGAACTGCTACCCAGAGCGGAATTATTGGAATCGCCTTTCAAATGGATCGACCGGTAATTGCAACTCAGGTCGGCGGTTTGGGGGAGTACATCGAAGATGGACAAACTGGCTATTTAGTTAAATCTGATGACCCTCAGGCCCTGGGGACAGCAATACTAAAGTTTTTTAACGGTGATGACAAATACAGGATGATGGACAATGTCAAGAATACAAAATCTCAATTTTCAATTGCAGATTTTTGTAGCCAATTGACTGGAGTACTACAGGATGGGTGATGCTCGAGTCTGTATCTTGGTCCTGAATTGGAATGGGGCAGATGACACGCTTGGGTGTCTGACATCATTACAAGAGCTAAGCTATGATAAATATGAGGCTGTGGTGATTGATAATGGGTCTGATGATGACTCGGTTTCAAGAATTAAGCAGGCTTTTCCCAAAAATCACATGATAGAATTAGAGTCGAACCTTCTCTATGGCGGAGGGAACAATGTTGGCTTGAAATGGGCGGCTGAACAGGGCTTTGACTTTGTAGTATTTTTAAATAATGACACAACAGTAGAACCTGATTTCCTTGAGCCGCTATTGTCTGCATTTAATAAAAATGAACAGGTAGGAATATCAGCACCTCTCATGTGTTATTCTGCAAACCCTGATAAGGTCTGGTATGGCGGTGGTAAGGTCAATTTATGGACTGGAACCATTGCACATTATCATATTAGAGACTCAGTAAACTCAATTGACTTAATAACTCAAAAAACTGAATATATCACCGGCTGTTGTCTTATGATGCCTGTTTCAGTTGCCAAGGAATTCGGTGGATTTAATCCGGCATTCAAAATGTATGGGGAAGATGTTGACCTGTCCTTACGCTGCACTGGTGCAGGGTATGAATTGATCTTCGTTCCACAGAGTAGGATCTATCATAAGGTTTCTGCCTCAGTAGGTGGGGAGTATGGGTTTCTTAAACTCATACGGAAATTTAGAGGTATGATGCAAATATATAGCCGCCATGCAGCTTGGTATCAGTGGCCGAGTATCATTATCAGCCAGATTCTATTTAGTCTCCCTAACCTCATGATTCTAATCACTCAGCGATTAAAGTCCGGAACTGAGCAGAGATAATGAAGTTAACTTCTCTATGAAGAAATTAGTATGGTTCGCAGAGATCAAGTGGGATTACCTGGTAACCCGTAAGCAGCAGATATTAAAGCGGTTCCCTGATGATTGGCAAATCCTGTATATTGAACCGTATGTGGTGGGTAAAAAACAACACTGGCTTCCACATCGAGATGGCAATCTCACCGTTATTACAATACCCTTTCTGAAGACTATCCCACAATCACTACTAACTCGTATTCAGGATATATATCTGACGCGGCTTATCATGGGCTTTATTGGAACGATCTACTTCAAACTGACAAGTATGATATTGGGATTTAGCGGGCGTGATAGATTTATTGGACTAAGTTCGTTATTTTGGGGAAAAGTGGTAGCTCGAGAGAGAGCGGTTGTCCATTTTTATGATGCAAATGATGCTCATTTAGATTTTCCAGGTACTCCTGCATGGTTAGGAGGATACCTCTCTGCATACATGAAAAAGGCAGACTTAAGTTTTGCAGTAAGCCCTGAGATACAACAGTCTATTGAAAAATATGGTGCGCGTAACATAGGCTTGCTGGGCAACGGGGTGGATTTTGAGCACTTTTCAACGCCCCAAACACGACCTGGTTTGCTCCAAGATGTTAAAAAACCAATTTTGGGTTATGCCGGAGCAATGGACTGGATAGATGAAGAATTGGTGGCTAAAATTTGTCGAGTCTATCCAGATCATGAGGTCGTGTTGATTGGACCGGAGATAAGTCCAGGCTGGTTCAAGAATAGAGAAGCTTTCACGAACTTGAATAATCTCCAGTATCTGGGCAAGGTGGACTATGAGATACTCCCAGCCTTTGTACAATCTTTTAGTCTCGGATTGATCCCCTTTGTCGTTGATGAGCTAACGAAGCCACTTAATCCCAATAAGCTCTATGAATACAGCGCTGCTGGCAAGCCCGTCGTTTCAATGAACTATTCATCAACAATTGATGGTTTGAAGGATGTGATCTTCGTAGGGAATACTCATGAAGAGTTTATTGAACGAGTAGGCGAAGCATTGTTGGTGCAGACAGATTCCAGACGACTGGATTTGGCAAAACATCACAGCTGGGATAACGTAGCTCAAAAAATGGTAAGTTCATTGATCGCATCTATGGATTTAAAGCGATGAAGGGATTGCTTAGAAGAATCTTCACCAAAGGTACATTTGCGTCCAATGTTGCTACTCTGAGTTCTGGCACTGCAATTGGACAAATCAGCGTAATATTAGCAGCACCGCTACTCTCTCGCTTGTTCACACCCTCTGATTTTGGGCAGCTGCAATTTGTACTGTCCATTGGTCTGATTCTCGGGGCACTCTCATCACTTAGATATGAGATGGCTTTACCTCTCGCCAATAACAAAACAGATGCATTGAATATTCTTGTTCTCTCGGTGGGGCTGGCTGGGGTCATAAGCATTATTAGTGTCATAGTATATTTTGTCGAACCCAGATATTTAGATCAGTTCTATCAGACATCTGCAATCAAACAGTTGATCTTTTTTGTACCCATTATCCTTCTGTTGGAAGCTAAAAATAACATTTTTAGCTTTTGGTTTTCCCGTACAAAGAATTTCAAAGTGCCTTCGATTGCTAAATCAATTATTGGGCTTAGTACTGCATTAGCGCAAATCACCATTGCCTTAAGCGGTCTCGTAAGTGGTCTTGGCTTATTGATAGGGTATGTCTTTGGTCAACTGGCGAGTGTGGGTTGGTATATCGCGATGTTTATTAGAACCAAGGGATTTGAATCGCCTAAGAAGGTATCAATCCAAGGTGTTTTAGAACAGGCACGAATCCATAAGAAATTTCCTCTCTTTTCCAGCTGGAATATCCTACTAAATACCATATCAAGAAATTTACCCCCTTTATTACTGGTGAGTTACTTTTCTGTAGCTGAAGCTGGTTTTTACGCCATTGGTATCCGCCTATTAAACATGCCTCTTAACACACTGGGTATGTCTGTGGGACAAGTGTATTACCAGCAAATCGCCAGGTATAAAGACCAGGGGATACCCATGATGCCGTTATTGATCTCAACCGTGGGGAAACTTGCTGGAATAATCATCATACCGCTTTTAATCGTATTTTTTACTGGAGAACAGCTCTTTGCATTTGTGTTCGGAGACTCCTGGAGTATGGCCGGTCGAATAGCCGCCAGTATGGTTCCTTTCTATTTAATGCGATTTATAGCAAGTCCTCTCAGCACTATTTTTGCAGTTCTAGGTAAGCAGCACCTGGGCTTATTGTGGCAATTATTCTATACTCTTGTTACTTTTGGAAGCTTTTATTATACCAGAGCGTATGCTGATTTTGGGTTTACGATAAAAACTTATAGTCTAGCTGGGGCAATTGCGTTTATGGTTTTGGCGCTGGTGACAATTTATGCTACCTACCAGGCCGACAAACATACAAGGCTTGACCCACAGAAATAATAATTTGACTTAATTTCCGGAGCTGATAAATGACTGATAGACTGTCTGATAATTTTTTCGAAGTACTTGGTGAGCCTAAACCAGAGAGGTCGTTTGATCTCTTGGATGCCTACCGTTTTGACCTTTGCTATAGACAGGTTGGGCCAGGTAGCGTTCTGGATGTAGGAGCATATTTAGGTGATTTTCTGAAATTAGCACAAAAAGATAAACGTGAGATTTTTGGTACAGAAGTGAATCAAGACAGGGTCAATCTAGTAAACTCCATCCTCGGGTCAGATGTAGTTCGGTTAAATTTTCGTAATGGGAGTCTAGACCAATTCGAGTCAAATACTATTGATACTGTTGTTTGTATGGAAACCTTGGAGCATGTTATCGATGACAGATATGCTGTTTCAGAGCTTTGCAGAGTGGCGAAAAAGAGAGTTGTGATAACTGTTCCATTTCGTGAAAATATTCCCAAAGTTTTGTGTATGCACTGTGATAGTTATACTCCGCACCATGGGCACCAACATTCGTATCACGCAGGATCTTTTTCAAAAATGCTCCCCGAGGGATGGCAAATTGTGAAAGAACAGGATTTTGCTAAAAGGGCGACTCGTATGGTAAAAAAGATAATATGGAAGCATCCAAGTAGCGTATCGCTACTTAAAATATCAGACATGGTAACACCCGGCTATGGTCAATGGTTGTTAGTAACTTTAGAGCCAATCGACTAAGTATACAAATTCGGGGGTGGATACATTTGTCCCCTGGGTGTGTTAGATTGCCAGTCAAGGGATATTGACCAGCTTCTATAGGGGAAAGCTCCTTGTGACATATCGGTATTCCACTAAATTGATGAGATTGAATAAAATATATATTAAATTATGCAGAACGAGTACTGCGATACAAATCTAGAAGTGAAATGACGAGGAGAAATTATAGATGAGCGATTATAAGAATAGCAAGATTGGTGATAATGTGCAGATTCATTCACATGCTTATGTGGAAGACAATGTCGAGATTGGTGATAATACCAAGATCGGTCCATTTTGCATTGTACGATCAGGAGCAAAGATAGGTAAGAACTGTGCTTTTACTGCTTATTGTGAGATCCGAGGTGAGGTTTCGATTGGTGATGGAACAACTTTTGGAAGTCGCTGTACCATATCTGCAGGGGGAACAATTGGGAAAAACGTCACGATTAAATACGGTTTTGTCTTGACTGATACTCCGAATTTAAAAGAAGGTGATAAAAAGGTTGTTGGCGAGATTGGCGACGGAGCTTTTATTGGTGCTAATGTCCTGCTAATGCCTGGCTTTAATATTGGGAGCAATTCCATTATCGGTGCGAATTCGCAAGTTCGACATCATGTGGGAGACAACGAGATCTGGTACGGAAACCCCGCTCGATATTACAAAATGAACACTTGATTGCTGCCCCAGTAGGTGTTTCTGCAATAAATAGAGATGTGATTCTCAGAAAATATTATTAACGAGGAGTGTGGTCAGATGAAAATTATTGATGGACGAGTCAGGTTAAGGACGAGTACACTTACCAAGTTCTGGGATGTCGATCATAATCCAGCAATTAAAGATTATGCAGACAAATACCATATACAGGAGCGCATAGGCGAATTAGATACCGCTAAGTTGATCCAGGAAGCCAATAGTTCTGGAGTAGATAAACTACTGGTGTATGGAAGCAATCCTGAAGAGAATTCCCATATCCTAGATTTAGCTAAACAACACTCAGAGTTAATTCCGGTTGGGGGTGTAAATCTAGATAGGGGGATCAGAGGTGGGTTAGAAGAAGTAGCAAGACTTCATTCATTAGGTGCTGCCGCGATTGATTTCAGCTTCCTATGTAAGAAAAATGTTAACGACCGAGACTTTTATGCACTCTACGCTTATTGCGAGATGCATGATTTACCGGTAATAATTCATTCTGGTATTCACTATGCAAGTAGTGAGTATATGTGGAAAGCCCAACCAGCCTATTTTGATGAAATTGCCGTCGACTTTCCTGCTTTAAAGATCATTATGTCCCACGGAGGCAACGGATTTGGGCCTCCTGTTTTGGCAGTCACGCAAAGGCATAACAATATCTATCTGGAATTTTCAGCTATGCGTCCCAAATATATGGCTCCTGAGTTCATTCAGGCAGCCAATACCTATCTCAATGACAGATGTATCTTTGGCACTGACTATCCTCTTACTGATTTCAAAGACCAGATTGACGTATGGAAGTATTCCTTACGTGAAGAGGTATGGGAGAGATTTTTCCATAATAATATCTCAACTATCCTCAAGTTAAACTAGTCTGGTTACTCAGCCTTCTACCCTGACGGAAAATGATGCTTTGATTGACAAGCAAGCTATCGTAGCCAAATTAGCTCCCTTATTAGAAGGGAAAGATCCTCACGAAATCATTGAGATCGCTTATCAGGAGTTAAGCGATAATTTGATGATGACCACCGCTTTTGGTTATAGTGGTATTGTGCTATTAAGTTTTGTAAAAAACTTAAAGGGTAAGATCCCTATCTATTTTATTGATACGGGCTACCACTTTGAGGAAACTCTGAAATTGCGCAAGAAAATTATGGCTGACTGGAATTTAGACATTCAAAGAATATCGGCTGAATCCACTCAGGAAGAACTGATAGAGCTGTATGGACCGGAGCTTTTTCGCTCTGATCCGGACAAATGTTGTCACTATCGCAAGGTAGAACCTCTTATGAGTATCATGCATGAAGATACTATTTGGTTATCCGGTACTCGTCAAGATCAATCACCTACACGTGCTAACACAAAACTTATTGAAATAGATGGAAGAGGTCAGATCAAGATTAACCCTATTGCTCACTGGACAAGTGATCAATGTTGGAACCACATTCGCAAGTTTGACCTGCCATATAATCCACTCCATGATCAATTCTATCCAAGTGTTGGATGCTACCCGTGTACTGCACCAGCAGATAAAGGTGGGGACGAAAGAAGTGGCAGATGGACTGGCAGTGATAAAATTGAATGTGGACTGCATATTGCGTCTAAAGGTCCCAAATGATGAGTAAAACCAGCCGAGCATATCAAGCAGGTGATTATGTTCACATAAACCATCTTTATAAGAAGGTCACTGGAACCATTCGCAGTGCTGACGAATATACCTGGGAATGGCTAGAAACTTGGGATGGTCCCGGCAGTGTCTGGCTGACTTTTGATGATTCCAGAGAGCCTGAAGACCAACTTATTGGCCAATATAGCTTAATACCCACTCCATTCAGCTTTTGGGGGAATAAATATTTGGCCGGCAAGACTGAAAATTGCATGAGCCATCCTGACTTTCGTGGGAAGGGTATGTATTTCTATCATGAAAAAAAGTATTTTGAAGAGGCAAAAAAGAGGTTTCAGCTATTTTTCACTACCACGGGCGATGTTGCCAGGGGTGCACCTGGTAAAGTCCGCATGAAATTGGGCTATCGAGCATTCGATCACTGGGTGACTTACAGCTACTGGCTAAGCAGAACTGATCTTAAAGAAGAACTAAAAAGTAAACTTCCAGGATTCATTAAAAAGATAAGACCAATCGCTAGTATTTTAGCTACTGTAATAGGAAAAGGTATCCTGTGGCACTCAAAATCTAATAGAAGTAATCATTGCCCTGATATTCAGAGACACGGTGAAGTTGATGCACCCCTTTCTCAAATTGAAGCACTCTGGGGCAAAAATGCAGAGCTTTATGGGATCTCTGTGGATAGATCTGAGACGTATTTAAAATGGCGAATTAATGATAATCCTTATCAGACTCACTATTATCTCACTCATTCTGAAGAAGATACTCTAAAAGGATATCTGATCTTTGGGATTCAAGACAAAATAATTCACATCATCGATGTTATTGCCGACTCAAAAAGCGAAGTAATATTCAAGGCTTTATTTGAAAAACTAATTGCTATTGGAAAAGACGAAGGGTTCTCTCAGGTTAAGTGCTATACCGCTAGCAAGAATATGCTTCTAACCAATATGTTACAGAAAAGTAAGTTTATCAATTGGGCTGAGATCACAATCGTACAGGGTTTTAAAAAACAGATACGAGAACCACAAATCTTTGTCTATGTCGATGAATCAGTCGACAGTATGCAGGATCACTGGGATGGTCAGAACTGGTACCTCACGGATCTGGTAAAAGAAGGTCGACCTTATGTTGGGAGGGCGATAGGTTGAGCAAGCTGAAACCTGAAGTATTTTCACAATTGTTGAAGGGCAGCTATGATCCCCCAAAGGAGACTCGTTCAGTACCGGACTTCACTTTTTACCCCCAAAATAAAAGTGGAGAACTTTATCAACCTATTTTGGACCAATCCTGGGTAAGTGAGCATGATCGACCGGTTTGGCCTGATGGGAAACAATTTGCCGTTTGCTTATCCCACGATGTAGATGCAGTATCTGAATTAGATCTTAGGCAAAATTTACGCAGCATCTGGAAGTTAGCAAAACCGGGCTCTGCTCACTCTCTTGGCGAAATACTTAGATGGACCTTAATCCACAAATTAAACGCTTTCAAGGGCCTGCTAGGCAGGAATAACAACCTTTGTGAGTTTGAGAAGTGGTTGCAGATAGAAAAAGAACATGGCGCTCGTTCAACTTTCTTTTTCGCCCCTGAATCCGTGAACTTGCCTCATCGAACCGATTGCATGTATCTTTATGATCAACTTATCCCATATGAAGATAATAAGATCACCGTTGCCGAATTAATGCAGAAAATGGACAATGGTGGCTGGGAAGTTGGCCTGCACCCCTCTTGGTTTGCTCATGATAATGTAGATGAGATGAAGTACCAAAAACAGCAGGTCGAACAGGCCATAGGGCATTCTATTCAAAGTGTGAGACAGCACTTCTTAAAACATGATCCTGATAGTACCCCAGGTGTACAAGAATCTGCAGGATTCCTTTATGATAGCACCATTGGTTTTAACGATAATGTAGGATTCAGAAGAGGAACCAGCTATCCATATCCGCTTTTCGATTTAAAAACTCAGCAACAATTGAAGCTGTTGGAAATTCCTCTTATTGCACAGGACGGTGCCATGCTACTCTCTGAGAAAGGGATGCGTCTTAACCGGGATGCTGCCTTAGACTAC
>CAZOBQ010000017.1:0-27245 GCA_964578155.1 uncultured Lentisphaeria bacterium | reverse complement strand
TTTGAAAAAATGCGAAAACCGGCGCTCAAGTTACGTATTTCAGGAAAAGGGCGTTGTAATATTACCAATGAGGAAGGGATGCAGAGCTTTCTCAATCGATTTGGTAAAAAAGGGCGTTTTCTCAAGTATTCCTTCTCTCAATTTTTCAACCATGACCTCCTGAATTATCTACACGAAATGGATGTTCCTACTAAGCTGGAACGTGGGGGGCGCTATTTTCCTCAAAGTGATCGAGCCACAGATATTGTAGATGCTTTTGTCAATAAGTTGAATGAACTAAAGATTCCCATTGTCACACAAGCTCATGTTACTGGACTCTCAAAAGACAGTGAAGGAAGATTTGTGCTGGAGATGACTCATTCCGGCAGACCAGCTCAGGTAACGGCAGACCAGGTCTGCATTACCACAGGGGGTCTTTCTTATCCATCAACGGGCTCTACCGGAGAAGGATATGTGATGTCACAATCTTTTGGACACACAATTACAGACACAGCTCCATCTTTGGTACCTGTGCTTACGGCTGGAGATACAGCGAAACGAGTTCAAGGTGTGAGTCTCCGGAACATATCTATTTCGGTTTGGTCTGAGAACAAAAAGGTGACCGAGCTATTCGGTGAAATGATGTTTACCCGAAAAGGCGTGACGGGCCCCATTATCCTCACCTTGAGTGAAACACTGGTGAGTATGCTAGATGCAAAACAGGATGTACACATCAAGATTGACCTAAAGCCCGCACTGGATCACAAAAAGTTGGATCAACGATTATTGAGGGAGATAGAGGAGCATAGTAAACAGAGTTTTAAGAATATGCTAAAATCACTTTTACCCAGAAAAATGATAGCTCTCTTTCTGGATATTTTAGGAATAGATCCTGATAAAGAGCTGCATCAGGTAACGGGGGAAGAACGCAAGAAATTGCGGATGCTGTTGAAAGAATTTCCCATGAGAGTGATTGGACATGACTCTTATGATCATGCAATTGTAACATCGGGGGGTGTTTCTCTTAAAGAAATCAACCCCACCACACTGGAGTCGAAACTCACATCGAATCTTTATTTTGCAGGAGAAGTAATCGATGTGAATGGTGAGACAGGCGGCTATAATTTGACTTCAAGTTGGGCAACAGCATATGTGGCAGGGCGTATGATGAGAGAAAAAGACTTGGAAGGAGAGCGAAATGAATAAGAGTAGGCGATCAGGACGATTCAAATACTTCTTAGGTAAATCCTGGATGAGAATTAATGGGTGGAAATTTGAGGGAGAATTGCCTCCCCAGGGCAAGTTCATACTAATCTGCGCTCCTCATACGAGTAATTGGGATCTCATATATCTCTTAGCGATCATGTTCATGTTACGTATCAAAGTCTCCTGGATTGGCAAACATACTATATTCAAAAAACCATTCGGTGGTTTTTTGCGTTGGTTGGGTGGTATCCCCGTTGACCGTCGCAGTGCCCATGGTGTTGTTGATCAGATTGTTGATCGTTATTCAGAGCAGGATGATCTTATTATTGCGGTAACACCACCAGGGACTCGTAGTAAAACGGATCATTGGAAATCTGGATTTTACCATATTGCCCATAAAGCACAAATACCTGTATTGCTGGGATTCGCAGATTATGAGAACAAGAAAGCTGGAACAGGTCCCTCATTTATTCCCTCAGGAGATATTAAAAAAGACATGGATCTGATCCGGGATTTCTACAAAGACATGCGTGGTGGGAACCCTGAATTGGAGTCTGATATTATTCTCAGGGAAGAAATGTCAAATTAGTCATCATGGAGAGGAGTGTAGGATTCCCAACTAACTGCAAGTCATTGTCCTTAAAGCGAGACTCTTCACTACGTTCAGACAGACCCAGATGGTGTCATCCTGAACGCGAGTGAAGGATCTCAGTATCTACCTGTGCTTAAGGGCCCTAATCTAGGGCTTGATAGAGATTCCTCGCGTTGCTCAGAATGACACGACTGGGAAAGAACGCTACAACAGCTTATGATCCGCAAACGAGAAAAACTCGTTTCCCCCAACAATGAGATGGTCCAGAATATCAACATCGATTGCGGTTAAGGCTGTTTGTAATTTTTTGGTCACTGCACGATCACTATTTGATGGTGTGAGATTTCCAGACGGATGATTGTGGACCAGGATCACATTTGCTGCATCATAATCAAGGACCTTTTGGACCACTTCTCTGGGATAAATAGCTGAGGTAGTCAGAGTCCCGATAAATAACTCCTCCATTTTGATCACCTGGTTTTGGCCATCCAAAAAAATAACCATAAAAACCTCACGATTCCGCTCACGTAGATTGTGTGTCAGGTAGTCTTTCACTGTCCTACTGGAGCGTAAGTAATCCTTCCCTTTGGTCTGCTCGAAAAGATAGCGACGACCAATGGAATGGGGAAGTTTGAGAGCAAAGATATTCGCTGCTCCTATGCCCTTAATGTCTTGAAGGGCCAACATTGGAGCATCTAACACCCCGGCTAGGGAACCGAAACGACGGATCAATTCTTTGGCCTGGGGTTTCATGTCCTTCCGGGGTGTCGCCAGAGTGAGCAGCAACTCTAATACCTCGTAATCATGGAAGGATTCCAATCCATTTTGAAAAAACCGATCTCGTAATCTTTGCCGATGCCCGACATGTGCAGGTGCTTTTGATACCATAGTTTAACTCCAATTAAAATTGAATAAATAGGCATGCTTGATGCCCAAAATTGATCTTTAACTGATTGTGGGGTTAATGAATCAGGCTTCTAATTTGGGGAAGATATCGTTTTTGGAAAGGGTTATTTTTGATTGGTTTTCTACATTGTTACCCTGAATGAAATTAAGGGCATCTAATTGCGTGTAATCGTATGGCGTTAAAGAGAGACTCTTCGACAAACTCAGAAAAACACTCGATGTTGTCATCCTGAATACTTCGACTTTGTTTAATACAGGCTTAGTGAAGGATCTCCAGTTGACAGCAAGAGTCTACTCGCAAAGTGAGATACTTCACCTACGGTTCAGAATGACTAGCCTAGTCACTTATTCTTAAAAGTCAAAGCAGCCTTCACGAAGTCACGAAATAGTGGATGCGTCTTTGCTACTCTGGACTTGAACTCAGGGTGAGCTTGTGTGGCCACAAACCATGGGTGGTCTTCAATTTCAATCATCTCTACCAGTTCACCGTCAGGAGATGCACCAGAAATTAGCATTCCGGCTTTTTCCAGCTGATCACGATAGTCATTATTTACCTCAAAACGGTGACGATGACGTTCCGAGATATGTGCTTCACCATAGGCTGAGAAGGACTTCGTCTGTGGCTTGAGGACACAGTCATATGCACCCAAACGCATGCTGGCACCCTTGTGAGTGACATGATGCTGGGAGAACATTAAATGAATAACAGGATGCTCGGCTTTGTCATCAAATTCCTCGGAGTTTGCTTGAGTGAGTCCAAGCACATTCCGAGCGTATTCAATGACTGCCACCTGAAGTCCAAGACAGAGTCCAAGAAAGGGGATATGTTTTTCGCGTGCAAATTGAGATGCCCTAATTTTGCCCTCAATTCCTCTAGACCCGAAACCACCGGGAATCAGAACACCATGAACATGACCGAGAACCTGTTCTAGACCGGCATCTGTTTCTAGGTCACTGGCTTCGATAAACTCTAACTTTACCTTACAGCGGTTATTTACACCGGCATGGATAAATGATTCAATGATACTTTTATAGGCATCCAGCATGGCAGTGTATTTACCGATTATAGCAATGGTTATCTCATCTTCTGGATTAAGGATGCGATCAACGAAAATCTCCCATTGAGTAGTATCCGAATTCACATTTTCAAGGCGCAGCTTTTCCATGACGATTCCAGCCAAATGTTCTTTTTGGAGGAGCAGGGGGACTTCATAAATGGATTTAGCATCAAGACCTTGTATCACCGCATTGGTGCTAACATTGGTAAAAAGAGCCAGCTTAGCGCGCACATCATCTGTTAACGGATGCTCAGTTCTACAGAATAGAATATCAGGTTGGAGACCAATCTCCCTTAAACGCATGACTGAATGTTGACTGGGTTTGGTTTTCAATTCTTCACTGGCACCCACATATGGGATGAGTGTTACATGCAGGATAATCACATTCTCGCGACCACGAGATTGTTGGAACTGACGAACAGCCTCAAGGAAAGAAAGACTTTCAATATCTCCTACAGTTCCGCCAATTTCGGTGATGACGATATCCAAGTTAGGATCGACTGCTTCAGGTGTCTCAATTCGTTTGATGATCTCATCAGTTACATGCGGAATTATCTGTACGGTTCCGCCCAGATAATCTCCACGGCGTTCTCGTTCAAGCACTTCGTAATAGATACTTCCAGCTGTACTATTGTTAGCCTTAGTCATATTGACATTAATGAAGCGTTCGTAATGACCTAGATCCAAATCAGTTTCTGTTCCATCATCCAGAACAAAAACCTCTCCATGCTGAAATGGATTCATAGTCCCTGGATCAATGTTTAAATATGGATCCAGTTTTTGGATGGTGACTTTTTTCCCCTTTAGCTCAAGAAGCATTCCCAGGGAAGCAGCAGCAATTCCCTTCCCCAATCCGGAAATAACGCCTCCGGTTACAATAATGTGTTTTGCCTGATGATCACTCATAATATCCTCTATGTCTCAACAATAGACCGTTTGGCTAATGTATAATAATTGTTAGGGGTGGCGGTGCGGTTGTCAGGTGAGAAGTGGAAGTCCATTCTATAATTCACCTGATACACCATGATCTAACGTTTTAACTGCTCTCTAGATCTATTTTTGATGAAATAAACAAGCCCCGCGGTTGCAGAATCATGATCTAAAAAATTAAGTTTGAATATTGCAAGAGAGCTCGTCTTCATGCGGAGCAATATAGGGATAAGATGTAGTAGGGAAAATCATTTCAAGAGGGAAGGACAGTTTTTTTATCCGGGGTAATAAATGACAGTTATAGCTAATGAAGAGCTCAATAGCGTTTATATTGTGACTCAATCAAGGGGACGCTATGGGACATATTGTCAATAATCATCGGGACTATCGTTTGTTGCAGGAGCGATTTGATCGTCACATAACGGGTGCTCCTGCTTCACCAACTTTCACTAAAATTCTTGAAATTCTTTTTACTCCGGAAGAGGCCCGGCTTGCCAGACGATTCCCATCAATACCAAAACCACTATCGAAAATTGCCAAAAAACTAAAGATAGAAGAGGAAGAATTAAACGACTTAGTCCAAGACCTGGCTCAGCGAGGGTTAATGATCGATATTGAACACAAAGGGGTGAAGTATGCGGCTCTACCTCCAGTGGTGATTGGTTTTTTTGAATACACTTTTATGCGTTCACGTGGTGATGTCCCCATGGCTGAGATTGCACGCTTATTTGATCAATACATGGTTGAAGATGATCGGTTTAGTCGGGCTGTATTTCAGAAACAAACTCAGATAGGACGATCTCTTGTGAGGGAAGAGTCCTTACCTCAAGATGACCATATTGAGATCCTGGATTGGGAGAGAGCTTCCCATGTAGTTGAGAGCGCTTCTGCTCATGCTGTTTCTCTGTGTGCCTGTCGTCATAAGGCCGAACATCTTGGGAAAGCCTGCGAACATGATCAGAACAATTGCCTCTCGTTTGGTAGTGCAGCAGATGTTCTTGTTCATAATGGTTTGGCAAAATCTATTTCAATGTCTGAGTCCATGAAATTATTGGAGCAGAGTAAAGAAGCTGGGCTGGCCCAAACAGGAGACAATGTTCAAAACAAGTTGGGCTATATATGCAATTGTTGTGGCTGTTGCTGTGGAATGATTGAGGCCATAAAAACCTTTGATATTAATAATGCCATAGTGTCTTCAAATTGGATAGTTGAGATTGATAGTGCCACCTGCGATGGTTGCGCAAAATGTGCCACTGCCTGTCCGGTGGATGCTATTGAAATGGAAAAATACACAAGAGACGGAAGAAAACGTCAATGTGCGGTAAGGGATGAGGATGTCTGTCTGGGGTGTGGAATTTGTCCCACAGTATGTAAAACAGGTTCAGCCGAAATGAAATCACGAGAACAACGTGTTTTTACTCCTGAAAACAGTTTTGACAAATACGCCAACATGGCTATTGAAAGAGGGAAGCTTGCAGAAATGATCTTTTCTGACTATGATAGTTTTAACCACAGGACCATGGGTCGGATATTGAGCGCTCTTGAAAAGTCATCGCCAATACAGGCATTGCTGGCAATTAAACCCCTCAAATCAAGCTTCTTGAATAGATTAGTCCACAGTAGCGGACGTTAGGACGTACTAGCAGTTAAGGAAATCCAAAAATAAGGGAGGAAGTATGCCCACCGAATTTACCCAGCAAGCCTTAAGTATTCTACGTGATGGTTCACAGTTTCAATGGTATGTCATACCACTATTATCTTTTGTTTTCTATATCTATGTCAGCGAGATGGAAAAGAAGAACTACGCGCTAATCCTGGCTGGCCTGGCCTTCTGGGGCATGGATTGGTTCAATGAGATCATCAATTCCCTGATATTCCACTTTACTAATTATGCACCTTTGTGGTGTACACCGGGTGATTCGGCTTACGTGATTTTAATTGGGTTGAATATCGAGATTATGTTCATGTTTGCTGTGGCTGGTATTATCTGGACCAAAATGCTGCTACCCAACAAGGAGGACAAGATTCTTGGGGTTCCTAATCGCTGGTTTATTGCCGTGGCTGGATCAATATTTAGTGTTTTTGTGGAAATGTTATTGAATGCAGTTGACGCACTTACCTGGGATTATGCCTTTTGGGATACGGGAACTCCCTGGTTGATTTTTCTCTTTGGCTATCTCACATTTTTTGTAGCAGCTTTTTGGGTTTATGATATGACAAATATGAAAAAGAGGGTGATTGCAGTTTCGGCAATCTGGGGCTTTGATATAGTCTTAATTCTAGTTTTTGGTTTGGGATTGGGTTGGTTATAAAGTAATGAGCAGAACATTTGAAATATTACCACTTGGATATCTGGAGACTCTGGAAAGGAAAAGGCACAGCGCCCGAAGAAGGGCAAATAGACATAGAATAAAAAAAATATATCCATATATACGATTGAATGGATAAAGCTAGCATTAAAGAAATCTTGAATTCAGGAATGGAAACAATAGCTGGAGGATACTTTACAGAAGAGACCTGGGAGAAAGCAGATTATTGCGTAGCAAGAGGTTGGAATACTGCAAAATTTTTTTCAAGTAAAGACAGTGAATAATGTTTATTAAAAACCGTTTGAATTTTTTGAAAACACCCCTTAAATTATTTATTATAGAATATTTAAAGGATAGAAAAACATGAAAAAACATTTAATTATCTTTTTTCTTCATGCAATATTAATACTAGAATTTTATCCAATTTTCGCACAAGAGATACAAAAGATACCCACAGACTTTTTTGGAGGTAAGTGGGGAGGAACTATATCTGGTAGGATAAAAATGGGTGAGGATAATCTTCCCTTCGATTTAGAACTAATCGGCAATCCAGGCAAGAATACAGCAAGTTTAAAACTTAACGCAGTTCGTACAAGCATGGATGAAACTGGTGATTTTATTCTAGCACCTATTACTGTATTTGATACTCAAGCTCCTTGTGCCATATATTTTAAATCTAACCCTCCAATTTTTACTCTTAACTTTTCACAAGATTTTGGCAAGCGTATTATCTCAGATTTCAACACATTATCTGCATATCAGTTAGCTTTTGTTACCGGATTTAAAATGGAGCCAAAAAACGAGAAACTTTCCTTTTTAAGTTCTCGAGAAAAAACATTATTTTGGAAGGGGGGAAGCGTAACTGGTGAGCTGCACAGAATTTATGTTCAAAAAGACACACTTGGAAAAACCGTTCAAATAAATGAACCAATAAGAACTGACCAATTTACACAGAGGGAAATTGTGGTTTTGAGTGTTGGCGAGGTTGTTGTTAATACAAATTCCAAATGTAAATTTGAAGATGGTAAATCTCTTGAACAAATACAGGGTGAATTTTTCCTAAAAGTTGAAAAATTGAAAGAAGAAGGGCATAATTTCAGGTGTCGTTCTCCTCAAGCAGTATTGAGTGTCCGAGGAACTACATTTATAACAAAGGTAGAAAAAGACGGCACCACTATCCTTACTGTGGTTGACGGCGAAGTAGAGTTTTCTGACATAAAGAAGAAAGCAACCGTGGTTGTGAGGAAAAATCAGAGATCAGTTGTCAATCCAGGAGGCTTGCCGGCTGAGCTGGAAGCTATAGAGAAAAATCAAATTCCAAAATGGTGGAAGTAAAAACAAGGCGCTGATTCTTGTTTTCGGATTAGGGTTGGGCTGGCTATAAGCGAACCAACTAATATTGTGACAGTCATAAAAAGTTTCAAGGAAACTAAAACCTGACGAAAGCTAAAACAGGAATTCCACTATTTTCCCCATCATTATCTTATTGGTTAGCATTGGTTATGCACAGGAGGACCTTGAATACCAAACACCCCCCAAAAAAAATCCACCAATAATGATGAAACTCAGTGTGCAGGATTACGCTTTGCATTAGGTGCATGTTTTACATATTATTATGTGATAATAACAATCACCTTGATGCATATCTATATGAGGGACTTTTATGCGATATAAATTAGAACTTAAGTGGGGGTTTGTATTTATGGCATCCATGTTAATCTGGATGACCTTTGAGAGGCTGGTCGGTTTGCACAGCACCCATATTGATCAGCACCCTACATACACAAATCTATTTTCTATTGTTGCCATCCTAGTATATGTTTTTGCATTACGTGATATTAGGAATAAGAGATTTGATGGTTCTATGACCTGGAAACAGGGCTTCCTGCGTGGTGTAATGATATCTATTATTGTGATGCTACTTAGTCCACTGGGACAATTAATTACTCATTACGTCATCAGTCCTGAATATTTTTCAAATGTGATCAAATATAGTGTTGAGAGCGGGCTACAAATCCGTGTTGAAGCGGAGGAGTACTTCAACCTAAAAAACTACATTGTTCAAAGCACAATAGGTGCACCCCTCATGGGAATAGTTACTTCAGCAATTGTGGCCTTCTTTCTCAAATCGAAATCAGAGGGCTAGCTGCATGAATTGGATTGATTTTATTATCGGTTTAACCTTAATGAATGCTATGCCACATTTCGTCTTGGGGATATGGAAAGGGCGGATGTTCAGTGGCTTCGGCATGGGAAACGTACAAAATATTCTTTACGGCCTTTTAAATTTTGCTATTTCAATCGGATTATATCTCTACACTTATAGTCTGGATCACCTTCTGGGGAATAGTATGTACCTTGGAGCGCTGGTGTTAGCTTTAATCTATTTTTTAACGGGACACTTCTGGTATATCACGTTTCGAAAGGATGAGGCGTCAAAATGATAAGTGTAATGTTTGATTCAAAAACGGGTATCCTAGATTCAAAATATACTGGAGTGGTAACCCTGGATCAGATCGTGGATTATATCGTTGCCACAAAAGAGAACACTTCTTATCCTCGATTCCTCAAAATATTATCCGATGCAACACAAGCGGAGATGAATTTTCCTGGAGACGCCTTATCTACTATTGTAGACGAAAACAATAAGTCACTTGAGCGATATGATACTATTGTGGATGCTATTGTTATAGATAGTCCGAGAGAGACAGCCTTATCATTATTATATAAGGAGTTATCTCGATCCCAAAAGTATAGGTTTAAGGTTTTCTCAACTCGAGAAGCTGCCACAGAATGGCTCGAGGGCTTTTAGTTGTTATTCGAAGAACTCATTAAATCAAAGTGCTATCGGTTCAAGACTTTTCAACAAGAAAAGCTACAGTACAATGGCTAGATGCCTATAATCCTACTCATTAGCCTCCTTTAGATAGCCAAGGGAGACAAATATTCCTTCTTTTTCTAGCTAGAATACTTCTTGCATATCCCTGAAGTTAATGATATAGCGAGAGTTAGAACAAGCGACACTCTAAATTTGGGTAGTTGCCGGCAACTATGCCCAAGAATTGACCAGGAGAGTCGTTAGTAAAAATTATGACTTTTAAAGATTTAAATGTAATAGAACCTATACTGAGATCGCTAAACTCAGAAGGATATACCCATCCTACCCCAATCCAGGAACAATCCATCCCCATTTTACTGCAAGGGAAAGATCTTCTGGGGAGTGCTCAAACCGGAACCGGGAAGACGGCAGCCTTTGCTATTCCCATACTGCAATTACTTCATCTACAGAAAGCCAGGGCAAAAAGTCCGCGTAGAATTAGTGCGCTAGTTGTTACACCAACGAGAGAATTGGCAATCCAAATTGGCGAGAGCTTTTCCGTCTATGGCAAACATACAGGAATAAAAAACACAGTTATTTTTGGAGGCGTCAAGCAGGGCAAGCAAACAGACGAATTACGTAGGGGCGTTGATGTCTTAGTTGCTACACCCGGTCGATTGTTGGATCTCATGGGACAAGGATTTATCTCACTTACAGACGTCCAATTCTCAGTCCTTGATGAAGCGGACCGAATGTTAGACATGGGATTTATTCACGATATTCGCAAAATCATTGAAAAACTTCCGGCTAAAAGACAATCGCTCTTTTTCTCAGCCACCATGCCTCCAAACATTGTGAGTTTGTCACAAAAATTGCTGGGCAGCAATCCGGCAAAGGTCTCCGTAACCCCACAGCAGACCACAGCTGAAAAAGTAGAACAGTCAGTATACTTTGTCACTAAAAAGAGCAAGATCAAGTTACTTGTCCACTTGATGAAGGTTGACTCACCAAGTTCAGTACTGGTTTTTTCCAGAACAAAACATGGTGCCAATAAAATTGTACGCTTATTGGATAAGGCTGGGGTCATTGCTGAAGCAATCCACAGCAATAAATCACAAACTGCTCGACAGCGCGCCCTGGGAAATTTTAAAAAAGGGACAACCCCCGTACTTGTAGCAACGGATATCGCAGCTCGTGGTATCGATGTTGATGAATTGTCTTACGTAATCAATTATGATCTACCAAATATTCCTGAGACCTATATACATAGAATAGGCAGGACAGGACGAGCTGGACTAAGTGGAACTGCAATCTCATTCTGTGATGCTGATGAACGTCCCTTTCTTAAGGATATTCAAAAGCTCATTGGTCAAAAGATCCCCATCGTTGACAATCATCCCTTTAAAAATGACACTGAAAGTACAGTCCCCGAAAAGACTAGCATAACTCAGACTCCCAGGCAAAGGAATCAAGCCTTGAAGAAAAATGGTAGTGGTGCCAGACGACGACAAAGAACCCGTCCAAATAAACAGGCTTAAATTGATATCACCCACACCCATAGTAACCCCTCTCCATATTCTGTATATTTCTAACGATAGAATGATGGTAGAAATAATAAGATATATATAAACGATATGGAAAAAAACATGACTGAAACAAAATCAAATCAACCCAAGGTGGATAAACCTACCATCTCCACGTTCGCCGAAATGGGCTTATTAGATGATGTGCTCACTGCAATCGCAGACCTGGGTTTTGAAACACCCACACCAATTCAAGCAAAAACCATCCCCCACTTGCTATCCTCTGATCGAGATCTGATCGCATCAGCTCAAACAGGTACCGGGAAAACTGCAGCTTTTGGGTTGCCTATTATTCAACTCACTAAGCTTGAGGATAAACGGACTCAAACTCTAGTGCTTTGCCCCACGAGAGAATTATGTATCCAAATCACCAAGGATTTTAATAATTACTCCAAGAATTATAAGGGCCTAGGTGTCGTTCCTGTATATGGTGGAGCAAGTGTCGATACACAGTTGCGAGCATTGAAAAAGGCAGCGCAAGTTGTCGTGGCAACACCAGGTCGAGCCATGGATCTGATCAAGCGTAAGAAACTCGTTTTGAAAAATGTGGACCGAGTTGTTCTGGATGAAGCGGATGAAATGCTTAGCATGGGATTTAAAGAGGATCTTGAATCTATCCTGGCTGAAACTCCTGAGGAGAGACAAGTCCTCCTGTTTTCAGCTACCATGCCCAAGGCCATTGTCTCCATCACCAAACAATACATGAATAATCCAGTGAAAATTGCTGCCACCCAGGTGAATACTGCCACAGAAAATGTGAAGCACTTGTATTATATGGTTCACGCCAGCGACAGATATGAGCTACTTAAGCGGATTGCTGACATGAATCCCAATATTTATGGGATCGTATTTTGTCGAACCAGAAGAGAAACGAAAGAGATATCGAGTAAGCTCATGCATGATGGCTATAATGCAGATGCATTGCACGGTGAATTATCACAAGGTCAACGTGATGAGGTCATGGGTCGCTTTCGGAGTCATCGATTACAAATACTGGTAGCAACGGATGTGGCTGCTCGAGGGCTGGATGTCAATGATCTAACACATGTTATTAATTTGAATTTGCCAGATGATGTTGAAATCTATGTTCATAGAAGTGGTCGAACGGGTCGAGCAGGGAAAAAAGGTATCTCAATTGCAATTATCAATACGAGAGAGAATCGTAAGATAAATGATATTGAGAGGAAATTCAAAATTTCGTTTTCCAAAGAGTTAGCTCCAAGTGGAAAAGATATCTGTACCAAACAGCTCTATACTCTCATCGATAAGATCGAAAAAATCAAAGTGGATGAGCAGCAGATCGAACCTTTCTTACCGGCAATTCTAAAAAAATTAGAATGGTTAAGTCGTGAGGACCTCATCAAGCATTTTGTCTCAGCTGAATTTAATAGCTTTTTAGAGTACTATAGGAACGCTAAGGACATTAATGTTTCAAATCAACCGCAACGAGCGCAACGAGAGAAACAAAGTAGAAAAGAACGCCGCAAAACCTTATTTGCTCGCCTATTTATCAATGTTGGATCTACCAATGGTTTGAATCCAGCTCGACTGATCGGCTTAATAAATGAGGCTCTGAATTCACGCGATGCCCAGGTAGGTGAAATCGAGGTCATGAAGAAATTCGCATTTTTTGAAATTGAGAGTGGAGTAGAAGCAAAACTCATTAAGGCATTAAATGGCTTTGTCTTTGAAGGTGTCACCATAAGTGTTGAAGCTTCCCAGGCTAAACCACCAGGGGCCTCATCCTCAAGCCCAAACGAATGGCCTGAGAAGAAAAGAGGCTATCCAAAACGAGATGGTAAAAGTGGTAGAGGAAAAAAGCCAGCCAGCAGTGGACGTAGAAACCGTAAAAAAAGGTGATTGAGGCCTAGCTTGTAAGTATATTTACTGATGATGAAACCAATTATCGCCATATTTGCACTACTGTTCATTTTCTCATGCGAGGACTCAGACTCAGTTATTGAAGATGTAGATTTTCGACATGAAATGCGTCAGCTTGTTATTGAATTAAGTCAATGGTCTAAAGCACAGCAATCTGATTTTATCATCATTCCCCAAAATGGCCAAGCACTCATTACTGCATCCGGAGAAACCAATGGAGAACTGCAGACAGACTATATAGAGGCCATTGATGGTTCAGGGCGAGAGAATATGTTTTTCGGCTATTATGTAGATGATCAAGAAACACCGGAAGAGGATAAGCAGAGCCTCATTGATCTCTGTGTTTTGTACGAGTCACACGGAATAGAGGTTTTATCAACGGACTATCGTTCGACTCAAAGTAATATGGATACATCCTACATTCTGAATGAACAATATGGTTTTATTTCATTTGCAGCAAATGAGCGTGAATTGAATAATATTCCTCTTTACCCAGATAGCCTATATAATCAAAATGCGGATAACATTTTGACTATAAGTGACGCACAAAACTTTCTCTACCTGATCAACAGTGAAAACTACTCAGATAAAGACACCCTTGCCTCAGCTGTTTCTGCAACAAATTATGATTTGATCATCATGGATCTTTATCATGATGATCTTGCTTATACCAGCGATGAGATCGCAGCACTAAAAATTAAAGCAAATGGCGGCTCCCGTCTGGTCGTGTGTTATATGAGTATTGGAGAAGCTGAGGACTATCGATTCTACTGGAATTTAAGCTGGTCTAATGATGAGCCAGATTGGTTACTTGAGGAAAATCCTGATTGGCAGGGGAACTATAAAGTAAAGTATTGGTCAGAGGACTGGCAAAACATCATCTATGGGACATCGAGTTCTTACCTCACTACAATCATGGACGCTGGTTTTGATGGCGTATATTTAGATATTATAGACGCCTACGAATATTTTGAAGAAGAAGGTTAAAGACTCAACCTGTTTCCAATTTCAATCAACAATCATCAAAATAATATAGAGATAAATTAAGGAATAAATTAAATGGCTATCATTACACTAAGAGGCAATCAAGTAAAGACCAGTGGCGAACTCCCGAGCATTGGATCAACGGCTAAAGATTTTGAGTTAGTTGCAGGAAATCTAGCTCGTGTTTCAATGAAAGATTTTAAAGGGTCAAGACTGGTTCTGAACATTTTCCCAAGCCTGGACACGGGAACTTGTGCTGCCGCGGTACGGTATTTCAATGAACTCGCAGGAAAACTCGAAGATACAAAAGTGCTCTGTATATCACGAGATCTTCCCTTTGCTCAAGCAAGATTCTGTGGCGCTGAAGGCCTAGATAACGTTATTACGCTTTCTGATTTTGAGACAGGGAGTTTTGGGAAAGATTATGGTCTGCTAGTTTCTGATGGCGTTATGAAGGGGCTCCTCTCCAGAGTAGTAATCATTGTGGATGTTGATGGGGTAGTCACTTATACACAACAAGTGCAGGAGATTTCTGAAGAACCAAATTATGATGAGGTCGTTACCGCACTAGGGTAGTTTTGCAAGGCTTAATCTTCGAGATATCCAATTGCAGTATTACAAACTTAGTTTAATGGAAACTCAGTTTTAATTACTTTATCGGTGGCGCCAATTCGAGCTTTGGTAAAAATATCTATCTGATTTGATAATGTGTCAATTGTCATCTGTTCAAGCGTTAGAAAAGCTGCTAACTCATCACTATTGGTCACGACAGTTGAAAGCCCACTCTCAACTAGCTCAATAGCTTCTGCCAGGATATCATATTTTGGACCGTGTGCAGATGGTACATGGTAAATCGCAGCCTCTGTCACGGAATGCACCCCGGTTGTAAATCCGGCACCGATAAATGCCAAATCAGCATATTTATACAAATCGGCCAGTTGACCCACGCGGTTCCAAATGATAATATTTTCACCCTGATAGTGTTCAATCTCAGATTGTCGGATTGACTTCCTTTTTGCTCTGAAGAATTCGGATTCCCATGGAATAACATCTCGCTCGTGTGCCTCGTGCGGAACAATGATATGCAATAGCTTGTCGTCGTTACTGGCCTTCGCGATGGCTCCCGTAACCACCTCCAAGTCAGAAGTGATTGTAGAACCATAAACAATGACTCGCCGGTCAACGACGATAGTTTCTGAGATCAACTCCTGGTCATTTACTTGAGATCGCTCAAATACCTGATCAAAGCGTGTGTCCCCAACAACATCAATAGGTCCTGAATATAGTTGCTTGAGCAAGCCACGTAATGAGACCGATCCTGTATACATATGATCCATATTTTTGAAGACGATCTTATTGATGCTTTTAATGACAGGAAAGAGACGCTTTGAATCACGATAGAGATTAGCATTGATCAATACATTCCGAATATTGTTTCGATGAAGCGCCAAAAGCAGGTTAGGCCAAATATCATGTCGGGTATTAATAAAGATAGCCGGGTTCAAAATAGATATGAATTTATGCACTCTAAAGTAGATATCCCAGGGAAGAAAACTCACTCCATCAAATTGATCACTCTGGGATACTTTATAATATATGGTCGCAGAAGTTAATGTCTGGAAAACATAAACATCCATGTCTTTTAATCGCGCTAACAGAGGTACTATTTGTTCAAACTCACCAGCTGATGCTGCGTGTAACCAAACGATGGGTTTTGGGTCGAGTTTAACCTTTTGCTTAAAACGTGTAAGTTCTGCCCATATCTTTTTCTGACCGGATAAACTCGCACCAAGTTTATCGTTAAGATAAGCACCAATCCAAATAAAGGGAAGTGCCAGGGTAAGTATAAGGTTATAACAAAAGTAAAACAGAAAGGTCATTGATCTTGAGATGCCAATATAATATCTGCAAATTCTCTAAAGGCTCCATCACCACCAACGCGGTCCAGTAGAATATCTGGTTTTAAAAGATGAAAAGCTGGTGTGCTGGAGGGCGAGGCAGTTAGTCCCGCCACCTGCATCACATCAAAGTCATTCACATCATCTCCTATGTAGGCAACCTCCTCCGGGCTTAGGTCGTATTTTTCAAGCAAGGAGTCAAAGACTTCTAGCTTGTTTTGGATACCAAGAAAGACATCCTCAATTTTTAACTTTTTTGCCCGCGCTGCTACTGGGCCGGAATTTTCTCCAGTGATAATAGCTGTAGCAATATTGGCTTGTCTTAGGAGGTGAGTTGCCATTCCATCGTAGGTGCTGAAGGATTTCATGAACTCACCATCAGCGGTATAGTACATCTTGGCATCGGTCCACACACCATCGATATCTGTGACAACCAATTTGATTTTACTTGCTTTGGACTTAAGGATCTCGGCTATCATTTTAAACTCCAGTTTAGTATAATTAGCCTATTGAATATCAAGAATCTGTTTACCAGTTGATGTCATCTTCGTTTAAAACAACATCAGCTTCAATATCTCGGACAACACTTTTATTGATCAATTCTTCCAGACGTGCTGGAGAAATGCCAGTCCCTGGTCCCTTAGTCGTCAACATATCACGACTAATCTGGGTGCCGGCTGGAATGGCAACAGCTGAAACCACACTCTTGGCCAACTTCTTCTTTATCGGTAGTTCTGAAGTTTGGATTTTCTTAACACCAAGACCAAGGGCGACTTCAATATGTCGAATATCCCTAACCAATTTACTAAATCCGGAAGGTTCAAGCGAGGCAGCATGATCACCACCTTTCATGGTGCGATCAAGAGTAAAGTGACGCTCTACAATCTTAGCACCTATGGCTACAGCTGCTTCGGTAATAGCAATTCCTAACTCATGACCGGAATAACCAATGACAGCATTGGGGAACTCTTGGCTGAAAGTTTTTAACACTTGAAGATTTATTTCTTCAAAGACTGAAGGATAAGTAGAAGTACATTGTAAAATAGCCAGTGGGACATCGTATGGTTCGATTGCATTAATTGCTGTTTTGACCATCTCCATATCAGCCATGCCGGTGGAAATTATCATGGGTTTCTTTTTTTGAGCTGTATGTACCAGGAGTGGGATATTACTCAAATCAGCAGAAGCCATTTTAAAGAAAGGAACCCCTAGCCCATCTAACAGATCGATGCTTTCCTCATCCCACCCTGAAGCAATGAAGTCTACGTGCAATTCATTTGAGTACTGCTGCAAGGTCTTGTATTCAGCCCCACTAAGCTCTAGGGCATGTTTATGCTCACCATAGGTTTTGCCAAATGAGTTACGATTTTCATAAGGCATTTCAAGACCCTCATGAGTTAGGATGCGATTAATACTCCGTTTTTGAAACTTAACAGCATCAGCACCAGCATTTGCGGCTTCCTTAATAAGCTGTTTGGCTATCTCAACCTCACCCTGATGGTTAATTCCAATTTCAGCAATGATATATGTGGGTTCAAACCCACCAACGAGCTTTGATCCTAATTGTATTGTTGGCAACACAGCCTCCGTAGAAATGTAGTTTGTTATTTATTTTTCAATTGTTTAGCAATATCTGTTAAAAGTAAAAAGTCATTCATCGTATCTATCTCACCACTATAGTCCTCAGGAAAAATAGTGTATCCTATTTTTCCACCAAGGCGATTACCGGTATTCTCAAAATGTTCTCGGGTAAAAATATAGAGTGATCCATTCTCCACATAACGAATATCTGCATCCGTCATATCCTGTCGTCTTGGTCGATTCGCAAAATCATATTCAGCCCGTGCCTCCTGGCCTTCAATCTGCCAGAAAAATCGATGTGTTGGTGAGATACTGAGAAGGGAATCAAAACCAGCTTCTTCAAAATGTTCTATGGCTCCATCCAATGACTTGCTGGGTCGCAATGGACTTGTTGCCTGTAGCAAAACGACAATATCCGGAAACATTTTATGTTCTTTCCACCAGGTCATTGCATGCGAAACTGCAGATTCAGTGGTAGCAGAATCATCAGAGATATCATCCGGTCGTGGAATAACTTCAGCACCCGCTTGACTAGCGATGGATGCAATTTGGTCATCATCGGTTGAGACAAAGACCTTCTCAGTTAATCTTGATTCCTGAGCATACTCAATGGAATGGTTGATAAGTGGTTTTCCCATGAAGGGTTGACTGTTCTTTTTGGGAACTCCTTTCGATCCACCTCGAGCCGGAATAATGCAATAAATTTCCATCTGGCAATATACGCGTTCATCTGCCCATGTCAGGCCACAATTTAAAATTGTCATTCCTTCAAAACAGGTGTCAATAACGAATAAAGTCACAGTGTCCTTTTTCAGAATTAAGATTATGTTCTCAGCTATGGAACGTGGAGTATTTATAGTATTGGTGTTTGGTCTTCTGGGGGTAAGCTTTGGAGCTCCGCTGGCTCGTTACCTACCAGAGCTGGCTGCTTTGACCATTGCCTTCTGGCGAATGGCGGGGGCCTCAGCCTTGCTTTGGACTTCAGCTCCTATAAAGCCACAGGGAACTCTAAGTCGGGTTAAATTCCCCCTGGTCATTATTGCTGGTATCTTTCTGGCACTTCATTTTTTCTGCTTTTATTCTGCGGTAAAATTGGCACCCATAGCAAATGCTACGCTGTTTGCGACCTTAGCTCCCATTTTCACTTTAATCTATGAACGCTTTGCGTTAAAGCGGACCCTATCCACCGCAGCAATGCTTGGTTTATGGCTCGCTATAGGTGGTGCAATAATTATTCAGGGAAGTGATTTAGATTTAAGTAGTGAGACAACTCTCGGGAACTTGTTGGCGCTGACCAGTTCTGTTTTTATGTCAGTTGTCTTGATTATTGGAGAAAGAGTACGCAGCACCGTCACCACCATCATGTACACGCGTTGGCTATATCTTTTCGCTGCTACTACCTTGGGAGTAATCGCTCTGTTAACGGGTATAGATCTTGCATTTAGCGCTTCTGATACCATTTGGATTCTTGCGCTAGTGATTCTGCCAACTCTTATTGGGCATAATAGTATGAGTTATGCAATTAAATACCTGCGACCAACCATTGTTGGCTCTATGCCATTTGGTGAACCCATTCTGGCAACAATTCTTGCCTGGATATTGTTTGGTGAGACGATTGGTTTATCGGTCGTAATTGGTGGTGGGGTAACGTTAACAGGGCTGGTACTGCTTACCTTAAATCGGGAATAATAACATCCTGGAGCCGGCTTAAGGTTTTAGAAGTTTGATCTTTCCGGATTCAATCAAAGCCTCAATAAAGGATTTTTCCACGCTCACATCATGCTTACCGGCCTTACGGATAATTCTTTTATCTTTAAGCCAGCGTTTAAAGGGAGAGTCAAAATAATGGCTGGTGCTACTCACAAAAAAATCGAAGCCGTGAAGTGTCACATCAAATCCCAATAAATAGAAGAAATAAATTGTGAAAAATCCGGTTGTTGGCCGAGCTATTTCACACTGGATTTCCATTTTTCGCATGAGATCGACTGGAAGCATATAATATTGGTCTGTACCTAATCTATGCTGAATTCGCTTATGGATGAGGGCACCCTTATGGTCTAAAACTACTGAAGGTATCATCACCAGGATATTGTGAGCGAGCGTCTTTCGTTTAGCTAAACCTTGATTGGCACCGTTGACCCAAATATCTGTCTTCGACCCTACTTGAGCTTCAAGATTAGTCGTTTTGTAATTATTGATCCGAACAACCTGATCAAACTTATCAATCTCGTTCCCCAGGTCATACTTAGCTGCACTGGGTCCATTGCCAAGGATTAAAATTGAGCTGTCTTTTAGAGAATGAAAATGTTCAGGCAGGTCTAATAAGGAGAAGTCAGCCATTGCTTATTCAGACCTGTAGATGGATCCATCATCCAGGGCGACATTCCACTCTTTAACTGGAGTGCGCCAATCCTTACCATATTTGACCTCAATAAATTTCTCGGGATTAGCAGGAACAGGCACATCCTTTCCGTAGAATGAAAGAGACTCTTGGCTATCCAAAAATTCTTTGCGATGAAAAGCATTACGGTTCCAGACAACATATTTGTAGACCAACTCGTCACTATCAGGAAGTTTGCCCTCATAATAGACAAAGAGATCCAGACAAAGTGGTTCTCTAAGGAACCAAAATCTTCGAGGATAGATTTTGAGTACCCGATAATCACCCAGTTGCCAGAGTTTCTTTGCCTTTGGAAAATTCTTAACACTAACATAGAAATGACGGCGTAGATGGCGGATCAATTTTTTCATCTGGCTGGCTGATTCAAATCTCATTCCAAAATCAAGGTCATGATCCCAGGGAATAAGCTTTTGATCTCTGAGAGCCCCGAGTAGAGTGCCGCCCTCAACCCAAAAACTGATGCCGACTTTATTCATAACAGCTATGTTCTTGTGCATAAAATCAACAGCCTGCTGCTCTGATTTAGAATCAAAGGAAACCTCATGTTTTTTATAAAATCCAGCCATCAGTTCTTTGTTGTACTTCTTTACAAGGCTCTCATGCTGAATGGGTACAGGCACTTGAGCACTGTCGAGACTAACCAGGTTTATAGAGCCAGGCGCCAAATCAGAGGCTGAGAAAAAGGTATCATGACCACCGACAAAAGCAAGATATCCACCCTTTGTAGGTTCCAGAAGAGTCAAATTTACATGTGATGTATCTTTACTCCAAAGACTGGTCTTGAAGCGTAATTTATAGAAACGATGTCCATTCTTGCTCTTGGGTTTTAAGATGATTCTATGAGATAAAAACACCATTGACAACTGTAATAGCTTTGCTGCATTTATTGGAAAGACATAGAGTCTCAAGTTATGAGAGTATTTGCAGATATCCCCTTCAGACAGGCCGACCAGTGAGTCTGCCCCAACTATATAAGGGATGTCTAAACGATTGAGGATGGTTATAGTACGTTGAAAGAAAGGGGTCATGCATTTCCCAGTTCTTTGTTTGCCTTTTCCAGGTCTTCCGCGAAATCTACTTCAATACACAAAATATCTGAAACATCCACGGGGTAGATTTTAAGTCCCTCATCTATGGCAAACTCAATTCCACGTTCGAAATAATCATCGTCGTTGCAGCGTTTAAGCATTTCAATTAAAAGCGGGATATCTTGGCCGATGATCTTGTTTGCTCCCACAGATTCTCCCAGGGCATTTGTTACCGTCTTGGAGACTTCTTTAATGGAGCCGTCCTCTGCCACTGTATACTTGACCTCTTCTTCGCCCACGGAGGCAGTATTAACTGCCATACACGATGTTTCTGACTTGACAAGACGGGCTAATACTTCAGAGTCAAATACGACATCACCATTAAGCCAAATAACATCATCAGAACGAACCTTCTTTAGTGCTCGCAGGAGGCTTTTGGATGTATTGGTACGGTCATAAATATTATTAAAAATATAAGTAAGATCCGGAAACTCTTCCATGATCAGATCTTTTTTAAATCCTATTACCACCAATATATCATCTATAGACATAAATTTCTGAAGAGCATCTATTTGCCGCTCCATAATCATTTCGCCATTTGAGAGTTGGGTAAGGGGTTTTGGGCGCGGATTGCCAAGCCTTGAGCCTATACCAGCCGCTAGAATAATTGCTCTCACAGTGTTACCTCAATTTTAGAATCCATATTTGTGGTGTCTTTTGCCCAATCAGTTTCTACAGGTGGCCTACTAATATACCAGTCTCTAGCGTATATAGGAATACAAACAAAAAAGGCAAGCGTTTCTCATGCACCCAGGCACTCTTAATCATTCAGCTGAATGATTTCACCCTTCTCTAAGAAATGATCGATCATGTGAGTTATTCGTCGACATGATTGTCCATCCGCCTTCCAGCTGCTTTGCCCAGCCCAGTAACTGCGTGCCTCCATATATTTTCCAGGATGATCTATGGCATCTTGAATTGCAGATCTTAATTCACCGGGATGAGCAGTATGACCCATGATCCAATCTTCATCAATATACGGGATCTTAAAGGGCCTAACTAAGCGGTCAGTGAGTTGCTCTTTGGCTAGGATATCGTCGTTCACCCATATTCCGGAGGACCGTTTTTCCTTTTCTGGAAAACAGCCAGGATAGTGGGGAAGGATGAGTTGGATAACGGGTTTGTCCAATATGGAGGCCTCCGCCAAAACTGAAGATACATCACTTACTACGACATCGGCAAGATGGAGAAACTGATTAATGTTACCTTCATCCGGGCGAACAGCTCCATACTTTTTGGCTAGCTTGTAATCAGCTGAATGGGGAACAGTTATGACGTTATCCAGCATTGATAGATGTTTAACATTATGAATGCCCGCATCTGGGTTTCTCTTACCGCCCCATGATGGTGCAAAAAGAATAATCGGTTTTTCAGGATCCAGGGAGTGTCGATGACAAAGAGCAACCTTGTCTATTTGCATGTTTAGTAGATCATCAATTTTTGGGTAGCCACCCAAAAGCCCGTGAGCAAATTCAGGATTAATGGCAACCATTTTTCGTTGAAAAACCGGACCTGGATAAAAAAGTAATGCTGCCCGCTGGAAAAATGCATACTTATAGGTATAATATTTCATGGGACTGAGACCATGTTCGATGTAGATAAATTTACCTTTCCAGCCGCATCTCTCCAGTCGATTCAATGGTTTATCGTAAGAAATGACAATAGTAGAGGAAATCGTTTTCAGTAGCTTGCGGTTTCTAAAACAGTTCCGATGTACTTTTGTTAAGCGCACAGCTCGGCCCTGCTGTTTCATATAGTTGTACAAAGGTAGCAGACTGGCATAGCCTTTTGTTGTTGAGTAGACCAAATCAAGATAGGGATTCATATATACCTACACAGGGAATCTGTTAAGTCAGACTCAGATATAATTCTACGATTTTAATATCTTTAGATTCTGTGATCTTCATGCTCTCACCAGCTCCTTCTACAAAATATAAATTTGCTTTTGGGAGTGCCTGTTTTACCAGTCCGATCTCATCAGTATCGCGAAAACTTGAGGCATGTGCCTGCTTTAGAATATCGAAACGAAAACACTGTGGGGTTTGAACAATTCTTAAACTATCACGGTCAAGATTAAGGAAGCCACCATCCACGAGTTGGATCATAGAATCAGAAGGATTAATCGCAGGAGCAGTTCCATCATATTCATCCAGGGCATTAAGGCAATCATCGATAACGCGCGCGCGGATCAGGGGTCTAGCGGCATCGTGAATTAAAATGTTAAGCGTATCCTCCGTGCAATTTTGCATCCCGTTGTAGACAGATTCTTGCCGTGTTGATCCGCCAAGAACAACCATGCAATCAGGATAGTTGCTTTTGACGTGATCAAGATATTGTTCAGATGTCACAATGATAACCCTGTCAATTTTCGAGTGTTGCATGAAGGTTTCGATGGAATAACTGAGAATCTCTCTACCGTTTAGCAGTAGAAATTGCTTCGGTATTTCAGACCCTAGTCTACTCCCTGTACCGGCGGCAACAATGATGACGATATTTTTGGTCTTTGGCATATCGTTTAACATAGCAGAAAAGCAGTGGATTTACAATTTGACGATTGCTTTGGATTGATGTCTTGAAAAACAGCTCGGTTAGTAAAATATATTTATTAACAATAACAGTCACTTGTTGTTATTTATAGACTTAATTGATGATGTGTTGGTAAATAATCATTGTAAAATGACGGTTTACATGTCATAATGGCGCTATGATGAAAAAAAATATATTCAATCCACCGTCTCCCGTTGAAAGCTATTTCCTTAAGCGTTCTGGACTCGATTTTCAGTATGCACCTGATGAAAAGATACCTGCTGTACAGGTCAATAATTTCCCCCTCCTTGGACAACTCACAGCACTCCGCTTCATAGAGTGGGTCCAGAACAATCCTGGAGGTGTTGTCTCATTACCAACGGGCAAGACACCTGAATACTTCATTCGATATGTGGAACACTATCTCTCAACTTGGGATAAAAAACCAACTAGAGAATTAATTGAACAGGTTGGAATACAACATAGTAACAAACCTGTTCTCCAAGATCTTCAGTTTGTCCAGATTGATGAATTTTTCCCTATTCCACCTACTCAGCATAACAGCTTTTATGACTATGTCATGAAATATTATATCAATGGTTTTGGAATCAGTCCAGAGCGTGCTCAACTGATTGATGCAACGACCATTCCTTATCCTGGCGGTAGGACATTTCAAGAGGTCTTTCATGACCTGAAAGTAGACCTGAGCTTACGCTTTCGTCAGCCTAATTCAACCCTTGGGCGTCTGCAGAAGGAAGCCATTGAGCGTGTTGATGATTTCTGTTCTGATTACGAACAGCAAATTAGAGATAAAGGCGGGATTGGGTTTTTTCTGGGAGGCATAGGTCCTGACGGTCACATAGCGTTTAATGTGAGAGGATCGGATTATCATTCAACAACCCGACTAACACCCACCAATTTTGAAACACAGGCAGCTGCAGCCGCTGATCTTGGTGGCATCGAGGTTGCTAAGAATAGATTGGTTATCACAATTGGCCTGGAAACCATTTCTTATAATCCAGATGCAACTGCACTCATTTTTGCGGCAGGAGAAGCCAAGGCCACCATTGTATCAAATGCAATTCAAGAAGAACCTGCTAATATTCATCCAGCCGGCTCTTTGCATACAATGCCAAATGCTCGTTTCTATCTCACTTCAGGCGCCGCTGTATTCCTGGATCGCCGTCAGGAGCAGGAGTTAAAAACCAGCATAAAAGTCTCCGAAAATATTGTTGATCAGCACTTAATGACACTCTCCATGCGCTCAAAGACCCAACTCAAAAAAATTACCCCTGAACAAGTCGCCGAGAAATGTGTCCCAGCTGCTGCACTTGAACGTAGCACCGCTTCCTTAGAGCAGGTCAAGGAAAGAATACTTAAAGATTTAGAGGTAAAGATAGATCGAGGGCTTGAACGGATCGAGGATGAAGTTTTCTTTCACACAGCTCCCCATCACGATGATATCATGCTCGGTTACCTTGCTCAAATTGGTCGCAATCTGCGGACACCAAAGAATGAACACCATTTTGCCTATCTGACCAGTGGTTTTAATGCAGTAACTAACGAATTCGTAAAAGACCAGATCTGTCATGCCCGGGAATACATGAAAACTGAGCAATTCATACGCTTGAAGGGTGAGAATTATTTCGACTCAGATGATATCATGGCCGCTCAGAGAGATATTCATACTTACCTGGATGGTGTGGCAGCAGGTAGCAGAACACTTAAATACAGAGGTTCTTCAAGGCGTCTGATTCGTAACCTACTGGTTCTCTTTCCAGAACAGGATCTAGATATCCTGGATGCCAAGATGAAGGAATTGATTGATTACCTCGATTCCCGATATCCTGGCCAGAAAGATGAACCTTTAATGCAGAACCTTAAGGGTCGGATCAGAGAGTGGGAAGCAGACCTGGTTTGGGGTCACTACGGTACACATCTAAAAAATGTTCACCACTTAAGATTAGGGTTCTATAAGGGTGATATCTTCACAGAAGATCCAACCATGGACCGTGATGTACAGCCAGTTCTTGAGTACTTGGAACAGATTAGACCAACAGTAGTAACTTTGGCACTAGACCCTGAAGCCAGTGGCCCGGATACGCACTATAAAGTGCTGCAAGCAGTTGCAGAGGCTATCAGGTTATATAAAGAAAAATATCCTGATGCTCCATTACGAGTCTGGGGTTACCGCAATGTCTGGTTCAAATTCCAGCCGGCAGATGCTAATATCTTTGTCCCTGTTTCCTTAAATTCAATGGCAATCATGAGAGAAACATTTCGCCATTGTTTTCAATCTCAAGTCGACGCACCTTTTCCAAGTTATGCCCATAATGGACCCTTTTCTGAATTAGCACAGGCAATTCAAGTTCAGCAATTAGAGGACATAAAGCGTATCATGGGTCGCAAATACTGGTATGAGCATGAACATCCCCGTGTTAGAGCTGCCAAAGGATTGGTCTACATCAAGGAAATGGAATTGGATGAGTTCTATACACGCGCCAGGGAATTGCAGAAGGCGACGGAGTAAAAGACTTAATAGTTGCTCACATAGGCACTGTTGGTAACAGTCACTCAATGATCAATCTGTTTTAATTTTTGTAAAAACCTGTCATAGTCTTTGCGAGCGAAGTATGAGCGTGGCAATCTCGGATTTGAGATCGCCGCAGTCGTCCCTCCTTCGCGAAGACGAAACTTCAAATTTTATTGCATTACCTTAAGTTGTGATTTATAGGTATTTCTGAATCTCATAAACACTTCGTCATACTGCCCGGATTTAAAATCGGGAAAAGTATGCTCCAGAGAATGGAATTCACCTCTCTCAAACACCAGAGTTACATCAGCGTAAACCCCTTCCGACAAGTATACCTTATGCCCGTTATATTTTGCAGAAGCAAGCACCATTTTATGAAAATCAAGATAGCCAATATCTAGGTTTACTTTTCGGTGATTGTCTACAGCAAACTGTTCTTCAATATCATTACAGATGAGTTTTAAGTCCGCCAACTTACCAGGACTCATCAATGAGGCAAAACTAAAGAATTGACGGAAAATGGGGGTACCCATCTCAGCTTCATAGTAGTCGGTGACATCGAAAGGAAATGACTTACTCTCCATATCGATCTCCCCAATTCTATTGACCCAAACCTGTTTAGCATTTTCCAGTCGGTCTTTATCCGAGAATAAAGCACCGATGAAATACTTGACTGCTTGCGGGTTCTTAACTTTCATTCTGAATTTTCCTCTGCTGTAAAATGTGCCTCGCCTCTTCCACCTTTTCCATAGGAATCTTGAATTGAGATTGGATCAAGCTCTCAGCCCGATCAGCCTCCCTGAATTTTTGAATCTGCTGAGGGCTTGTAATTTTGACAAAATCACCTTGAATATACAACATCTCATATCCACTCACCTGAGTGAGGATCAGGTCATCCATTCCAGGTAACTCAAACGAGATATTCCAGTAATCAGCAAACTTGTTCAGGCTGATAGGCTTTGGGCTAAATTG